>JABJNS010000160.1 GCA_018664745.1 Flavobacteriales bacterium
CCTACAATTTTAACTAAATTACCAGCAGTTTCTGAAACCACATTCCAATCAGCATCATATTCAGTGAAACCACCAGTTAATACCCAAACCGCACCATTGACATCCACTACAACAGAGTTTGGCTTATCACCAACTGTTAAAGTAGTTTCAACAGCATCAGTAGTCGTATTTATTATAGTAACTGTAGAATCTAATCCCCAAGCACCAACATTACACACATAAGCAAAACCATTACTCACTGTAATCCCTTCAGGACCTGCACCACAAGCAATAGTAGTTGAAACCGTATTAGTTGCCAAATCAATAACCTGAACCCCATTAATACCCCAGTCCGTTACATAGGCCTTAGCATCAGTAACTTTAGACATAAACCTAGGAGATGAAACATCAATTGTAGCAATTGATTTCATATCAGCAATAGAAGTCACTTCAATTTTAGAAGAACCATTTACTAAAACATAAGCATTTTCATTAATAATACTCATTGACTGAACAACATCACCCAATACAAAAGAATTTACAGATTCAAACACACCATTTTCAACTGTACCTTCATCAGTAACAAAAGAGATAGAACCATTACCTGTTCCAAAGTTTCCTTCATTTGTAACAAAGTAACCATTTTCATATTCTCCAGGAACTACTATCCCTCCGTTATCAATTACTTGGTCCTTTTTACAAGAAGCCATAACAGTAATTACCATAGACATCATTCCGATTTTTCTTACATTCATTTTCATATTTGTTTTTATGTAATTTAGTTAATTGTATAATTTATAGTTAATAATAATTCTCTCCCTGGATTAGGGTAATTCTGATAAGTTGTATAGCTTTTATCCATCAGATTTTTAACCTTCCCTTCAATACTTACAGGAATAATGCTAGGTAAAAAAGCAACAGCAATATCAGTTAATATAAAGTAAGGTAAGGTGTTGTTTTCCAACTCGCCATAAGAAGTAACAACTTGCCCAATATAATTCTGATTTACTGTAAATCTAATATCATCCTCCTTTACAACAAAAGCAATACCCCCTTTATGCAAAGGAACATACCTCAGCTGCTCACCTACTGAAACATCCAAAGGATCAGTTGCTATTTCATTGGTGGATTTGGTAAATGCATAGTTCCCAATTACGCTTAAATTTTTAGTTTGAATTTTTAAACTTGTCTCTAGCCCTCTGCTCCATACTTGCTTTATGTTATTAGGCATCCAACTGCCATTATCCATTTGTTGCCAGAGTATCATATCCGAAATATTCAAGTTATAGGCAGTAGCTTTGAACTTGAAATTAGAAGTGTTAATATCAAAACCAAACTCTTTGTTCCAAGCATCTTCAGGAGTTAAATCAGGATTTCCATTTGCCCCTGATCCTGCCCAAAATCTATCATTAAAGGTAGGAGAACGGAAATTCCTGTTATATTTAAAGCGAATGCTAAACTCTTTAGTAAGATCTGCAGAAAATGCCAAACTAGTAATAAGTGGAACATCAAAAGTAGTTTGCCACTGCTTACGCAATACGGTATTCATACTCAGGAAATCATAATTGTACTGAACAGAAGAAAACAGAGCTCCTTGCTTTTCCAGCTGCCTAGTATCCATGTAATTATTGTTGATTACGGACTGCTTTGTAAAGTTCCCTCCTAGGTTATAAAGGAAACCGCCCTTGTTAATTTTAACATCCACATCCGTGATTTTGCTATTCGTTAAGTACTGGCTATCAATATTTTTTAGGTGCTCGGTATAGCGGAAATCTTCTTCAAGGAAAGCCCTTTTCAAAGTGATTACTCCATCTGTAAAAAAATGAGTAGCGCTAAGGAGTAAGTTGTTTGTTTTGTCGTACTGTTTTGCATCCGAAAAAGGAGTTGTCATGTTTTGTGGTACTTCCCTATCAGTAGCTGAACTCCAGTAGGCGACTGCAAATTTTGTTGTACTATCGTATTTGTAGGCAAGGTTTACTTTCCCTGATTTTGACTCTATCTTTCCATAGTTATTCACCACTGTAGGGTGCCCCATCTGAGTGGTATTTATGTATTCAAAAGTATTGTCATCCGCTAGGGATGTAAGCGATAGGTTAAAGGCCAGTTTATCCGTGCTGTGCTTTAGGCTTATCCCTTGACTTAACAGCCCATAACTTCCTTGTTCGCTCGTTAATTTTATTTCCTTTTGATTCTTAAAATCAGGAATAGAGTTAAGGTGAATACTCCCACCTATAGCACCCGAACCAAACACGGAAGCATCTCCACCATGTACGATAGCTATCTTTTCAAAACCCTGTACGTTAGTAATAGAAAAATCCAATAAGCCATTGGCAATTGAGTTTAGCGGAATCCCATTCCAAAGCACTAAAGTGTGTGAGCTAGATGTGCCCCTAAAAGTTGGAGTAGCAAGAGCCCCATACTGCTTTATATAAACGGAGGAGTGATTAGCTAAGCAATCGGATAGTTTTTGGCTTGTGGACTCTCCTATAATTTCAGGAGTAAGTATTACTAGGTGTTTACCAATGGAATGCGTTTGCAAACGGTTATGTTCTAGCTTTACCTCAGGTAATCTAATAGTATCCATAGCCATTTGCGCTAAGCTGTTAACGCTTAACCCCCAAAAGAGTAATATGTATGCTAAAGTCTTTTTCATCTGCCTGTCGTTTTATCCAGAAACGATTCGGTTTTGTTTTGCTTAGCAGGTCTTCTGACTTGGTCCTTTTGGAGTTGGCCTTCCCGTTTTGCAACAGTGGCACTTGTGTTTTCCAAAATAATACGGACTTTACAGCTTCTGGTAAAGTTGAGGACTCACACCTCATTCCCTTTTACACTATAATAGTGTACTAAACTTGGGGCAAATATATAAATTGTTATTAGTTGATTAGCGCTCGTACTTAGTTATTTGAAATTAAGGATTTACCTCTTTATTTGCGATAAACCTTATCAGATATTCCGATACTTGATAGACGCGCGTGAAGCAATAAAACTCGTGCGTGAAGCTTATATTCTTGCGTTTGATGGTTATATTCTTGTGCGTGAAGCATTAAAACTCGTACCTAACGCTTATATTCTTGCGCTTGATGGGTATATTCTTGTCCGTGAAGCAAGGAAACTTCTTGTCATAGCGAACCTTTAGGTGCGGCTATCTAATACAATCAAAAGCATGTCATAGCGAACCTTTAAGTGCGGCTATCTAATATAATCAAAAGGAATAGATTGCTTGGCCTTGCCGAACAAAAAGCGTTTCACATTCATTCGAAAAGACAAAAACAATGTGGCTATCTTTTCCTATTTTAGCAAAATGTGGAATCACAATTACTACATATACATTCTTACTAATCATACTAACACAGTACTATACACGGGTGTAACTAATGATTTAAGCAGACGAATTTATGAGCATAAAAACAAACTTACCAAAGGATTTACTAGTAAGTACAACACAAATAAGTTAGTCTACTTTGAGCACTTTTCAAATATAAATAATGCAATAGCAAGAGAGAAACAAATTAAAGCAGGAAGCCGAAAAAAGAAAATTGATTTAATCGAGAAGGAGAACAGACAATGGCTTGATTTATACGATAGTATTAAGGAATAGATTGCTTCCCAAACAAGTTTGCTCGCAAAGACAAAATAACGCCTGTCATAGCGAACCTTTAGGTGCGGCTATCTAATACAATCAAAAGGAATAGATTGCTTCACTCTGTTCGCAAAGACAGTACACGGAATTAGATTGTTTCATATTCATTCACAATGACAATCAAAACTATTCCACACAACCCTCCACCACCAAGTAATCCTGCAATTGATAGTCCTTATACGGCTTACGCCATACACTAGCATCATTAGGAAAACGATAGACCTCAACCTTATTGTTATAACTGAGTATCTTTATAAAATAGGATGGCACCAAAGCACCTGTGGGTAATAGGTTGCTAGCAAACTCCAAGACAATCCTTACCCTTACCGAGTACTTTTGGGAAAGCTGCCTTTCGTATTTCTCTAACTTAGCCCAAGGTCCTCTGTTTAGTTTTTCGTGTTGTAGGGCACAATTCAGAAAGTTGAAAGTAGCCTTTAGTTTATTATAATCACAGTTAAAATCAGCAGCTGGCGCTAGGTGACCTTTGTCCCATACATTTTTGTAATAATCAGCATTATCGGAAGTAATCCCATTAAAGGAAACATCCTTTTTGAAATTAAGGCCTTTTCGGCTGAACCCACCTCCTTGGCACTCCACTTCATAAGTAAGCCAAAGGGGTTGTTGTTTGTTGGTGGAATAGCAAACCTCAAATATATCTGTTTGTACTAGCTGTTGTGCCGCTAGTAGCTGTACAGAAAATAGTAGGATGAGGAGAGTTTTCATTTTACAATACTCTTATAAACTTCCCTAATACATTTAATGAAACTGACTCGTCCTCCACAAGGTTTATGTTTTCAAATGACTTATCAACTGATAATGGCTTTAACCTAATCGAAGAATGTTTCCACCCACCAGTATTGTCTAATGATTTGAGGCTTTCATATTCCTTAATAGTATAACCTGAACCAAAATCAGAATCTTGAATACCGGAACTTTCAACTAAAACAATTTCACCATTTCTACTACCACCATAATACTTCTTAAATAAACAAACTGAACCATTAGGTATTACTTTATTCATTGATTCACCAAAGACTTTGCAAGCAAAGTAATCACTAGAAAAGTTTATATCTTCAGGCATTTCAACATACTTAGTTACGCCAGCAATCTGGTCATCACTAAAGCTACCTGCAGCAATTTTCAAATCATAATATGGAATAGAATTTTCAAACTCTTCATCTAATAATAAGATTTTTTTATGCTGAACCTCCTTCTCAAATATTTCTATATGTTTTGAGAAATACTCCCTTAAATTATCATCACAAATATAAAGATAAGTCCCCCTAATACCTCTAAGCATAATTGTCTTATAAATATTAATAATGAATGATTTTAACTCATCTAAATTCTTTATTGATTGCTTTCCATTTTTATCATAATACTCATCACTATTAATAATTATCTCATCTTTTACTTTATCATATGAGATTTCGTTTCCAAATATTATACCAGTGTAATTTAAGTCATACCCTTGAGTTGTATGTATACAACCAACTTCATCAATTGCATTCTCAGAATTTATCCAATCTTTATTAGTTCCATTCCATCTAAGAGAAACATCACATATATTAATGTCATATTTTGACTTATCTTTATTTGAAATCCAAGGCCAGGAATAGCCAGCAACTAATCTAGATAGGTCGTGAATCTCATTTTTATCCTTAATTTCTGCTACCATATCTTCTAAGGAATTAAAAAGTAAAAACTCATAATCTTTAGAATAGTATTTTTCAGTTGACTTAAGACTGCAATCTAATAATGACTTAATATATTCAACATATCCATTACCACCCTTCACTCTAAATTGTGATTTTAATTTTATTATGTTAGTAGATGAATTAGACTTTAACTTATCAAAATCTACTTTTTTAGAATCAGAAGGTTTTATAGACTGATTTTCATCATAAAATAAAAGTGTCTTTTTAGATTGCTTAACAATCCAATCTAGTTCGCTAGAATTCATTTTATCCATACCTAATCGTATTGCTGCTTTATCAAAAGCTCCAAAGTAAGCTCCTAGATTAACCCTTCTTCTAAGTCTATGTGATTCATCAACTAAAATGATATCATAAGTAGTTTTAGATACTTCAGCTGGTCCTACAACCATTTTTGCTGACAACCCTTTAATACTTCTAAACACTTTCTTTAAAGTATCTCGAAATGAAGACATAGGTACAACTAATGCCATTTTTGGGTTTGGGTATTTAATTTTTAGTTGTCTTACTTTTTCAATAAAGATATCCTCCTCATCACCAAACTCATTAAAATTAAAATCTTTACTGTTTGTATTCAATAATTTAAACAAAAATATTGCAAGAATTGTTTTTCCAGTCCCCGCACCACCCTCAACTATGATATCCCTGAAATTATTATCTAGTAAATTATCAATAATTGTCTCCAATCCACTAATTTGTTCCCTAGTTAAGTTTTTATAAGGTGAGTATTTAAATAAATCTGAGTTATTAATATACTCTAGAGAATGTTTTACAATTCCTTTAGACCTTAACTCATTCCAAATGGAATAGAATACACCTTCATATAATTCCTCCTTCTGGTAATAATTGTGATTTGCAATACCAATATTAGCATTCATTAATTCATATTGACCATCTGCAGAAAAATATTTAATTAAATTTGATTCTATATCTAGAGTTGCAGATTTATTAAACTTCTTACTAGTAATTAAATGAACAGCTGATAATTTACTTTTGTTAATGTGTTTTAAATGAGAAGTCATTCTTGCTTGGGCATCTGTTGTCTCTCCAATATAAGCTTCCTTAATTTTACCACTACTTAATATATATACTAGTGGCCAATAATTCTTCACATCATTTAGATTCTCAATTTTAGTACTTAAGCCTTTACCAAACTTATATTTATGTATCTCAAATTGATTATCTAGCATTATAACTCATTATACTTTTTAGCAGTACCTTTTGATTTTTCAATAGGATATTTACTAGAGTTTAATTTGATTTTATTAAGTATAATTTCTTTAACATCAAAATTATACTTCTCAGCAAGTAAAAATGCATAGGACAATACATCAGCAAGTTCCTCCTTAACTTTTTCTACATCTGCTTCAGAGGAATCTTTCCA
>JABJNS010000161.1 GCA_018664745.1 Flavobacteriales bacterium
ATTATAACTCCAGAACCTTTGATGGGATTGATTCCTATGACTAGAGCTAAGGATTCTGATCTGATGGTTACCCAATTTGATAATAGTGTAGTAGAGGAAGCAGGGCTCTTAAAAATGGATTTCTTGGGTTTACGAAATCTTACTATTATTAAGGATTGCTTGAAGATTATCAAAAAAATTCATGATTTAGAAATTGATATTGATACTATTCCATTGGATGATGAACAAACTTTTCAAATATTCCAAAGTGGAGCAACTTCTGGAATATTTCAGTTTTCTTCAGATGGTATGAAGGCACATTTAAAACACCTAAAACCTGATAAATTTGATGATTTAATTGCCATGAATGCCTTGTATCGCCCAGGACCTATGGAGTACATTCCTAATTATATTAAGCGTAAGCATGGGATGGAGGAAATTGAGTACGATTTACCAGAGATGGAAGAGTTTTTATCTGGAACTTACGGAATTACTGTTTACCAAGAGCAGGTGATGTTGCTATCTCAAAAACTAGCAGGTTTCTCAAAGGGGGATGCCGATATGCTAAGAAAGGGAATGGGTAAAAAAATTAAAGCCGTACTGGATAAATTAAAACCTAAGTTTTTTGCAGGTTGTGAGGCAAATGGTTTTGATGTAAATATTGTAGATAAAATTTGGACAGATTGGGAAGCATTTGCCTCTTATGCGTTTAATAAATCACACTCTACTTGCTATGCTCTTATTGCGTATCAAACAGCTTATTTAAAGGCGCATTATCCATCTGAATTGATGGCATCATTACTTACCAATCACATGCGTGATATTAAGGATATTACTTATTTTATGGAAGAATGTAAGCGAATGGGTGTTCCTGTTTTAGGTCCTGATGTAAATGAAAGTTTTTACAAGTTTGCAGTGAATGATAAAGGTGAAATTCGCTTTGGATTGGGTGCTGTAAAAGGAGTTGGGGAAGGTGCTGTTGAGGCAATTGTAAATGAGCGTAAAGAAGGAAGGTATGTAGCTTTTGATGATTTTATGAAGCGTGTAGATTTGCGTTCAGCAAATAAAAGAACTTTAGAGAGTATGGTATGTGCAGGTGGTTTTGATTCTTTTTCATTGAGGCGTTCACAATATTTTGCTAAGGAAGAAAGCGGGCAGACTTACCTAGAAAAAATGATAAAGTTTGGGAATAAAGTAAAGGATAGTAAAAACTCAAATCAGTTTGATATGTTTGGTGAAAGTGCTGAAGCTTCTATTCAATCTCCTGTTCCTACTGAAACTCCACCATGGACAACTATGGAATTACTTTCTAAAGAAAAAGATGTAGTTGGGATTTATATTTCTGGGCATCCTTTGGATGATTATAAGATTGAGATAGCTAATTTTTGTAATGGAAACTTTGCTATGCTTAATGATATGGCAAAAGTTAAAGGGAAAGATTTGCGTTTTGCAGGAGTAGTAACTAATGTAGAACATAGAGAAACAAAAACGGGTAAGCCTTTTGGAGTGTTGCATATTGAGGATTATCATGGCTCCTTTAGTTTTTATTTGTTTAGTGATGATTATATAAACTTCAAGGCTTACTTAACAACTGGGTGGTTATTGCACCTTAGTGGTAAGGTTAAAAAGCGTTTCTATAATGATGACTTAGAGTTTAAAATATCTTCAATTGATTTACTTCCTGAATTAATTGATAAGGAAGTAAGAGATGTAATGTTAAGGGTTGATATTGGAGATATTTCAGAACAGTTGGTAAATGATGTAGTGCATATTGTTTCTGAACATAAAGGAAAACACTCCCTAGTGTTTAATGTGGTAGATCATCTTAATAAATATGAAGTAGACTTATTGTCTCGTAAAATGAAAGTAAATCTGGATAGAGAGTTTTTAGAAAGAATTGGAGAATTAAATCAGTTGAAAGTAAAGATAAAATCATAAAATAATTTATAGATTTGTAACCTAAATTAAAACAAAACAAAATGGCATTAGAATTCACAGACGCAAACTTTAAAGAACTAGTATTAGAATCGGATAAACCTGTATTGGTTGATTTTTGGGCAACATGGTGTGGTCCTTGTAGAGCTATTGCTCCTGTTATTGATGAATTGCATACTGAGATGGATGGAAAAGCAGTAATTGGTAAAGTAAATGTTGATGAAAACTCTGATACTCCTGTTAATTATGGCGTAAGAAATATTCCAACTTTATTAGTATTTAAAAATGGAGAGGTAGTTGATAAAGTAGTTGGTAATCAACCAAAATCAAAGCTAGTTGAGATTTTAGAATCTCATATGTAAGACTAAAATTTTAAATTGAAAGGGCTTTAATAGCCCTTTTTTATTTTAATGAAAAATCTAGAATACATAAATCTACCTGGGAATATGGAACTATTTGCAAAGCAAGTAGTGGAAGGGTTTATTACCGGAATGCATAAAAGTCCGTATCATGGTTTTTCAGTTGAATTTGCTGAGCATAGGCTTTATAATACAGGAGAAAGTATCAAGCATATTGATTGGAAGTTATTTGGGAGAACAGATAAACTTTTTGTAAAACGATATGAGGAGGAAACAAATTTAAGGTGTCAGTTGGTTATTGATGCATCTTCATCAATGTACTATCCCAATTTTGAAGCCCCTACTTTAGAAAAGCCAAACAAGTTATTATTTGCTATTTATGCATCAGCAGTGATGATGAACTTGCTAAAGCGACAAAGAGATGCTGTAGGGCTTAGTGTTTTTTCTGACAAGTTAGATGTGCACACACCTAATCGAACTACACAAAGACACAATAGATTACTGTATCATGAACTAGAAAGTTTATTGGAAGATGATGCACTTAAAAACTCAAAACAGACAGAATCTAATGCTGCTTTACATCAAATTTCTGAGTTATTGCATAAGCGATCATTAGTTATGGTTTTTACTGATTTTATTAATTCAAATACTAGTTTAGAAAAACAATTTGAGGCTTACAAGCATTTAAAATACAATAAGCATGAAGTTGTTTTGTTCTATTTGGCAGAGACAAAAATAGAATTAGATCTTAATTTTGACAATAAACCTTACAAATTTATTGATGTTGAGAGTAGAGAGGAGGTAAAATTGAATCCAAATCAATACAAAGAAGAATACCAAAAACAAGCAAAAAATTACCTTAAGGAGTTGAGATTAAAATGCTTGCAATACAAAATAGATTTAGTTGAAGTAGATGTAAATATGGGCTTTGATAAAGTATTAAATTCTTATTTACTTAAAAGGCAAAAAATGCTTTGAGGTTTGTAAAAACAATTTATATTTGCAGCACTTTTTAAAGTACGGTCTGGTAGTTCAGCTGGTTAGAATACATGCCTGTCACGCATGGGGTCGCGGGTTCGAGTCCCGTCCAGACCGCAACTAAAAAACCTAAACCCTTGTAATCCAATAGATTGCAGGGGTTTTTTAATTGTAGTAGGACATATAGTGGGACATTATTGGTTTTTTTATTTCATATCAACTAAACTTTTAACACTTCTAAGCTTACTAAAATCTTTTAAATAGTTTTCAACACTTTTTTTCTACCTTTTATCTGATAGATACCGTTGTTCACCGCCTTTATATACCACATTACAAGTTATTAAAAGCAAACAAAATCACTACATCCCTATTACTATTTGTAAGCAATTTATATTTATTAAAAAAGGAGATAAAAAATGGAAAAAACTAATATTACAATTAGCAAAGAAGAACTACAACAATTAATTGAAGATGCAGTGTATAAAGCTACTTGCACTCATCAGAATTTAGATTACAATATGGTTTCTGAAACGGAAATGACTAAACTTTTAGGCTTGTCAAAAGTTACATTAAATAAATATAGAAGTGAAGGGAGAATACCTTTCTATAAAGTAGGAAGAACTATCCGTTATAATTATATGGAAGTTTTAAAGAAAATGAAGCAATATTAGTTATCTTTTTTATAACAATTATTTTACTTTTTTAATAGTAGTAGATGGGCATAAATATTAATGAATGCTGGGTATTTCACCCTTTAATACTTACTATATCTAAAGCTTAAAATAACTAAATATAAATATCTAAAAATCAATATATTATGTACACACAACAACAAAGTAAAACAGTAATGTCAATGGCTAATTGGTTAGCAGAAACTAAGTGGGATACCTTCTCGACTATCACTTATAGATATGATGTTAAGGCTAAGCAGAACTATAAGATAATGACAGGCTTGGAAGAGTATCTAAAGACCTTAGACAAACCTTTTAATATGTTTTGGGTAACTGAGTATACTAACTACAACTATAACACTCATAACCATCTATTAGTTAAAGGAGATATTGTAGGAGATATAAACTCTCATTTAAGGTCTAAGAGTCTTATAGGAGACCAAGTTAAACACTTACCTTATGAAAAGAGTGCAAGTATGTATGTCTCTAAGTTTATCTGTGATGATAAGATAGATTATGGATTCATTAAGAAATAATTCTTAAGTTTACAGACTTTAAAACAATAGATTAACAAACAGATGAAAAGAACACTACTAACTTTACTAAGCGTACTATTTTGTGCAATAACTTTTGCTCAGAGTGTGCCACAAGGAATTAATTACCAAGCAGTTGCAAGAGATGCAAATGGAGATGTACTGA
>JABJNS010000162.1 GCA_018664745.1 Flavobacteriales bacterium
GTTCAGGTTCTCCTTATTTATTTACTAGAGAAGATGCTAAACATTCAGACTTTAACATTAAAGTTGTAGCGGATGTTTCTTGCGATATTGATGGGCCAGTTGCAAGTACAATAAAGCCTTCAACAATTGCTAAACCTATTTATGGATACAACCCTTTAACAGAAGTAGAGGATGAGTTTTCTAAAGAGGGAGTTATTGCAGTAATGGCAGTTGATAATTTACCATGTGAGTTGCCAAAAGATGCTTCAGAAGATTTTGGAAATGAAATGATAGCTAAGATTCTACCTTCATTACTTGAAAATGATAGAGAGCAAATTATTGAGAATGCAACTATTTGCAAAAATGGTGATTTAACACCTAATTTTGAGTATCTAAGAAATTATTTAAACGGTAATTAAACTGCTTTTAAGTCAGCAATAGTTTGTGTAGGATTATCTGATTTGAATACAAAACTTCCAGCTACTAATACATCAGCTCCAGCATCTAATAATTTTCTTGCGTTAGCAGTTCCAACACCTCCATCAATTTCAATTAAAAAATTTGCACCACTTTCTTTTCTTAAGATAGACAATTGTTTTACTTTATTATAAGTATTTTCTATAAATGATTGTCCACCAAAACCTGGGTTGACAGACATAATGCAAACTAAATCCAAATCTTTTAATACATCAGAAAGTAAATGAACTGAAGTGTGTGGGTTTAAAGCAACTCCAGCTTTCATACCTTCATTTTTGATTGCTTGTAATGTTCTGTGTAAATGCGTACAGGCCTCATAGTGTACAGTTAGTACATCAGCTCCTATTTCTTTAAATGTTTTAATGTACCTGTCAGGATCAACAATCATTAAATGAACATCTAGAGTTTTTTCAGCATGTTTGTTAATTGCACTAATGACTGGCATTCCATATGATATGTTTGGAACAAAAACACCATCCATTACATCAATATGAAACCAGTCTGCTTGGCTATTATTTACCATTTCGCAATCTCTTTGAAGGTTGCCGAAATCTGCTGCTAAAATTGAAGGTGCTATTTTATGTGACATGTAATTTATTTTTCGGCAAAGATATTAATAAAAAAGAGGGCTAAAAGCCCTCTTTCAATTTATCCTAAATAAGTTTTCAAGATTTTACTTCTTGAGGTTTGTTTCAACCTCCTTACTGCTTTCTCTTTTATTTGTCTTACTCTTTCTCTTGTTAAATCAAATTTTTCACCAATTTCTTCTAGTGTCATGGCATGTCCTCCGTTTAATCCAAAGTAAGAAGATACAACATCAGCCTCTCTAGGAGTTAAAGTGTCTAGAGCTCTTCTGATTTCTTCTCTTAAAGATTCTAGCATTAATTGTGCATCCGGGTTTGGACTTTCGTCTGATCCCATTACATCATATAAGTTACTGTCTTCCCCTTCAATCAAAGGGGCATCCATAGATACATGTCTTCCTGTATTCTTAAGTGATTGTTTTACTTCAGTAAGTGAAAGTTCAACTAAATCAGCAATTTCTTCTGGAGTAGGAGGGCGTTCAAATTTTTGTTCTAAAACAGCATAAGCTTTATTAATCTTATTGATTGAACCAATCTTATTAAGTGGCAACCTTACAATACGAGATTGTTCAGCTAAAGCTTGTAAAATTGATTGACGAATCCACCATACTGCATAAGAAATAAACTTAAATCCTCTTGTTTCATCAAAACGCTTTGCAGCTTTTATCAGTCCAAGATTCCCTTCATTAATTAAATCAGGTAAAGTTAATCCTTGATTTTGGTATTGCTTAGCAACTGAAACTACAAAACGCAAATTTGCTTTGGTTAACTTTTCAAGAGCTCTTTCATCCCCAGCTTTAATTTTTTGTGCTAACTCTACCTCTTCTTCAGCAGTAATTAAATCTACTCTTCCAATTTCTTGTAAGTATTTGTCAAGTGATGCAGTCTCTCTATTAGTAACCTGCTTTGTAATTTTTAGTTGTCTCATCTGAATTCTTTTAGTTAATAATCTTTTGTTCCATACTTTTACGGATAGTTTTTCAAAAGGTTACAATATTTAAAAAATTATTTTGCTTGTTTTTCTGGCTTAGGTAAAAGTACTTTTCTTGATAATTTTAATTTACCACTTCTTTCATCTATAGCAATTAATTTTACCTCAATAGTTTCCCCTTCTTTAAGCACATCTTCTACATTTTCAACTCTTTCCCAAGCTAACTCAGAAATGTGAACTAATCCATCAGTATTAGAAGAAATTCCAACAAATGCACCATAAGGCATAATTGATTTTACTTTTCCTTTATAGATTGCTCCAACTTCAGGGATAAATGCAATGGATCTGATTTTTTCAACTGCTAAGTCAATTTTCTCTTGATCAGTTCCTAAAATTTCAACAACTCCCATATCATCTACTTCTTCAATAGATATATTAGTTTCAGTTGATGCTTGTAATTCTTGGATGATTTTTCCACCAGGGCCAATAATTCCACCAATAGTTGATTTTGGTACATTTAATACTACAATTTTAGGAGTTTGAGGTTTTAACTGAACTCTTGGTTCAGCAATTGTTTCAACAAGTTTTCCTAAAATATGTAATCTACCGTCTCTTGCTTGGTTTAATGCTTTGTCTAAAATTTCATAAGATAAACCTTGTACTTTAATATCCATTTGACATGCAGTAATTCCATCAGCAGTACCAGTGATTTTAAAGTCCATATCTCCTAAATGATCTTCATCACCTAAAATATCAGAAAGTACAGCATAGTTGTTTGGATCTTTTTCATCAGAAATTAATCCCATTGCAATACCAGAAACTGGTTTTTGGATTTTAACTCCTGCATCCATTAATGCTAAAGTACCAGCACAAACAGTTGCCATTGAAGATGATCCGTTTGATTCTAAAATATCAGAAACAATTCTTACAGTATAAGGATTATCAGCAGGAATCATTTTCTTTAATGCTCTCTGTGCTAAATTTCCGTGTCCAATTTCTCTTCTTGAAGTTCCTCTTA
>JABJNS010000163.1 GCA_018664745.1 Flavobacteriales bacterium
AGTTGGGCAGTGAGGGAAATCTTTCATTTGCGTTCCGTAAATTGTATTGTTGGAAGTACAGTGAAAGTAATCTACATCACTAGGGATTGTATATCCTTTAGGGATGTAATTGTAATTTTTGTCAGAAGAATCACCTAACACTATTGCTTCACTTAAACTATTGGCTTCAGTAATTGCTTTTTTTGCCCATGCCCCAGTATTTGTGTAAGCCGCTTTCCCATTTACTTTCATCAGGTGCATGGCTACCATCAAAAATTCCATACTTGATCCACCTTGTAAAAAAAGAACAGAATATCCTTTAGGAACATTTAAAAGTTCTTTTACCAATGCAATAGCCTTATCCATAACAGCAACAAAAGGTTTACTTCTATGTGAAATTTCAATTAATGATAAATTGTCATCATTAAAATTAAGTACGGCTGCTGAAGCTTGTTTTAAAACTTCTTGTGGTAGTATGCAAGGTCCTGCTGAAAAGTTGTGTTTCTTCATTGTTATTTTATTCTTTCTAGGTAAGCTCCTTTTTCAGTATCAATTTTTATATTGTCTCCTTCATTGATAAACAATGGAACATTTATTGTAGCTCCACTCTCAGTAGTTGCAGGTTTTGTTGCATTTGTAGCAGTATTCCCTTTTACTCCTGGCTCAGTAAATGTAATTTCTAATATTACATGAGAAGGTACTTGTGCTGATAAAGGCATTCCTTCATCTGCATGAAAAAGTACTTCAACAGTAGCGCCTTCTTTTAGGAATTGTACATTATCAATAAAGTCTTTTTGCATCATGATTTGTTCGTAATCATCATTATTCATTAAATGATAATCATTTCCCTCAGCAAATAAGAATTGATACTTTCTGTTTTCTACTCTAATTACATCAATTTTAACACCTGAAGTAAAGGTATTGTCCAATAGTCTTCCTGTAGTTAAATTTCTAATTTTTGTTCGTACAAATGCCGGTCCTTTTCCAGGTTTTACATGTAGGAAAGACTCTATTTTCCAAGGGTCTCCATTATGATTAAAACATAATCCGTTTCTAAAGTCTGCTGTAGTTGCCATATTTTTTATTTTTGATTATAACCTTTCATAATCCCTCTTCCTGAATTCTGTACAAAAGAGATGATTTCATCTCTTTCAGGAGAAGCATTTATTTCAGTTTCAATTTTTAATAATGCTTGTGTAGTATTGTTTTTGTTTTGATATAATATTCTGAATATATCCTGTATCTCTTTTATTTTGTTGTCCGAAAAACCTCTTCTTCTTAAGCCAATAGAGTTAATTCCTACAAATGATAAAGGCTCACGAGCTGCTTTTACATAGGGTGGGACATCTTTTCTGATAAGTGATCCGCCAGAAACCATAGCATGTTTTCCAATACTTACAAATTGATGTACTGCTGATAGCCCTCCAATGATTGCAAAATCGCCCATTGTAACATGCCCACCTAGTGCTACACTATTTACAATAATGCAATTGTTGCCAATTTTACAATCATGAGCAACATGTGCATATGCCATAATTAAACAATCATTTCCAATTTCAGTTTTTCCACTTGCTGATGTCCCCCTATTGATAGTAGCACATTCTCTTATGGTTGTATTGTTACCAATTATGGCTAATGATTTTTCACCTTCAAATTTTAAATCTTGAGGTACTCCAGAAATTACTGCTCCTGGAAAAATTCTGCAATTTTCACCAATTCTTGCACCTTCCATAATAGCTACATTCGAACCAATCCAAGTTCCTTTTCCTATTTCAACATTTTTGGCAATAGTTACAAAAGGGTCAATAACAACATTGTCTGCAATTTTAGCATTAGGATGCACATATGAAAGTGGCTGTATCATAGCTTATTTTTTAGGTGCTATTTGTGCTAATAAATCAGCTTCAACTGCTAATTGTCCATTTACAAAACCTTTTCCGTGCATATGACAAAGTCCTCTTCTGATAGGAGAAATTAAATCCAATCTAAAGATTAAAGTGTCTCCAGGAATAACTTTTCTTTTGAATTTTGCATTGTCAATTTTCATAAAGAAAGTTAAGTAATCCTCAGGGTTTTCTACTGTACTTAAAATTAAAACGCCTCCTGCTTGTGCCATAGTTTCCAATTGTAGAACGCCAGGCATTACTGGTTCACCTGGAAAGTGTCCTCTAAAATAATCTTCTTCAGCAGTAACAAATTTTGTTCCGATAATATAATCTTCTCCTAATTCTCTAATCTCATCAATAAATAAGAAAGGATCCCTATGAGGTAAAATGGATTTAATTTTTTCCTTGTTATACATTGGAGGTGTGTTAAAATCAATTTCTGGGGCTGTTTTTTTTATGTTTTCTTTCATAATATTTTTTAAATATTTTGCAAATTCTGTATTGTTTTTATGTCCTGGTTTTGTTGTAGTAATTTTTCCTTTTATAGAAACTCCTAATAAAGATAGGTCACCAATTACATCTAGTAATTTGTGTCTTGCAGGTTCGTTTTTATGTCTTAGTTTTAGGTTGTTTAATATTCCTCTTTCTCCAACTTTAATATCTGTTTTGTTGAATGCTTTTGCCAAAGAATCTAACTTGTCTTCTGCAATTTCTCCATCAACAATTACAATCGCATTATTTACATCTCCTCCTTTTATGAGGTTATTACTAAGTAATAATTCAAGTTCATGTAGAAAACAAAAAGTTCGAGATGATGCAATTTCATCTTTAAAGTCAGTAATACTATTTAGTGTAGCTGTTTGTACTCCTAAAGTATTTGAATTATAATTAATTTCTACTTCAACTTGATACTCATCAGCAGGGGTGGCGATAAAAGTAGTGCCACTCTCATGGTCAGTAAAAGAGATTTTTCTTTTTACTTCAAAGAATTTCCTTTTTGCTGATAATTCTTCTGTTCCTGTTTTAGAAATTAACTCAGAAAATGAAGTTGAGCTTCCATCTAAAATAGGGATTTCAATATTGTTAACCTCAATAATTATATTGTCAATTTCAGCACCCACAATTGAAGCCAAAATATGTTCAATAGTATTTATTTCAGCAATTCCTTGCTTTAACCCAGTGCTTCTTTCAGTTGAAAAAACATTATCAACATCAGCTTTTATCTCAGGATTCCCTTCCAAATCAGTTCTGATAAATCGGATTCCAGAATTTGCTTCAGCAGGTTTTAAAGTCATATTGGTTTCTGCCCCAGTATGAATTCCTACTCCTGAAAATGAGATGCTATTTTTTATTGTTCTCTGGTTCATCTTAGCCCTTTAATTCTTTTTTAATCTCACTAACTGTTTTGTATAATTCTGGCAATTTTTTAAATAAAATATAGGAGCGTTGGAAATCTCTAATATCAAAAGCCATAGGGCCTTGTACAATTTTTCCAACCTCCTTAATACTTGATGCAATACCACTCTGTCCAGCTATTTTTACTTCATCAGCAATAGTTAAGTGTCCTGAAATAGCAGTTTGCCCACCAATCATACACTTTTTTCCAATTTTTGATGAACCAGCAATTCCTGCTTGAGCGGCAATTACAGTATGGTCGCCAACCTCAACATTATGTGCAATTTGGATTAGGTTATCTATTTTAACTCCATTGCCAATTTTTGTAGAACCCATTGTTGCTCTATCAATAGTAGTATTTGATCCTATTTCAACATCATTCCCTATTACTACATTTCCTATCTGACTAATTTTTTTATAATTATTATCTCCATTTGGAGCAAAACCAAAGCCATCAGAGCCAATTATTACTCCAGAATGAAGGATATTATTCTCTCCAATTATACAATCATGATATACTTTTACACCAGAATAGAGGATAGTATTTTCTTTAATAGTTACATTTTCTCCAATATAGCAATTTGGATAAATTTGCACATTATCTCCGATAGTTACACCTTCTGAAATAGAAGTAAATGCACCAATAAATACATCATTTCCAATTGTGCTATTAGTAGCAATGTCCGATTTTTCAGAAATACCAACTTTATGAGATTTCATTTTGTCATACATCTCTAGCAATTGACTAAAAGAAGTGTAAGCGTCATTTACTTTTATTAGGGTAGAATTAATTTCTTTATCAGATGAAAAAGTATCGTTTACAATAACAATTGAAGCTTGTGTTGTGTAAATATGATGAGTATATTTTTCATTGGCTAAAAAACATAAATCCCCTGCCTTTCCTTCTTCAATTTTAGCTAATGATTTTACTTCAACATCAGCATTTCCTATAATATCTCCATTAAGTATTTCAGCTATTTGTTGAGCGTTAAATTTCATCTGGCAAATCTAATAATTTTAATTGTTTTATAGGGATGATTATTTTAGTTTAGGATAACACAAAAAATATTTATCTACCCTTTTGCTTAATGCTTCAATATTGAACTGGTCAGAAGCAGCTGTAATATCAATCACATTTCCATTTTTCATTAAGATATTTATATTAGCCTTTTCGATATTATAAGTGCTGTTACTTACTTTATCAGAGAAAATAAAATATTCTGCTTCATTTTCAGAGATGTTAAATTGTTCTTGAATTTTACCTATTTCATTTTTAATTTCTGATGCAGAAAACTCATTATTTTGAACTTTTATTTTTAATAATTTTCGGTTTAAAATCATATCTGAAAGTGAAGAAAGTACAAAATCAGTATCATTTTTCCAGTATTTTAATGAAGCGTAAATATCAAAATCGTCTAATTGAGCAAAATCATCAAGTAGCTGTGGATTAGTTTCAAAATTAGCAAGTGTATAGTTTTTATTTAAAAATACTGATAGGCTAGGTGTAGTATAAATATCTTTTCCATCAGAGATTAACTCCTTTGCTCTTTGCAATACTTTAATGAGCATGTGCTCTGCTGAAATAACTGTTTTGTGTAAGTAGACTTGCCAATACATTAATCTTCTTGCAATTAAAAATTTTTCAATAGAGTATATTCCTTTTTCTTCAACAACTAGATTGTCATTTACAATATCTAACATATTAATGATGCGTTCTGTTCCTATGTTTCCTTCAGTAACTCCAGAGAAAAAACTATCTCGTTTTAAATAATCCAGTCGGTCCATATCCAATTGAGAAGAAACTAATTGGTGTAAAAACTGCTTTGGATGTTTATCCTGAAATATTTTAATAGCAATAGATAATTTTCCGTCAAATTGCTCGTTTAATCTCTGCATAAAAAGAATAGAAAGGTTTTCATGTGAGATGTTTGAAGCAATTGAATGCTCTAAAGCATGAGAGAATGGTCCATGCCCTATGTCATGTAATAGAATAGCAATTTTGAGACCTACAGCCTCATCTTCTGTTATTTCATGCCCTTTGTTTCGGATTTGGGTAATGGCTTTGTTCATTAAGTACATACAGCCAATTGCATGATGAAAACGAGTGTGGTGTGCGCCAGGATAAACTAGATAGGAAAGACCCAGTTGGGATATTTTTCGTAATCTTTGAAAATAAGGGTGGTCAATTAAATCAGTAATGATACCTTTATCAAGTTTTACAAAGCCATAAATTGGGTCGTTAATTATTTTATCTTTTTTTCTGTTTTGCATATAGGCAAATAACGGATTTTTTTTAATTTTTGTAAACTATAAACGAATAAAATATGATTAGAATACTTTGGGCAGATGATGAGATAGATTTATTAAAGCCGCACATTATTTATTTGGATGGAAAAGGACATGATGTTACCCCAGCAAAAAGTGGTGATGAAGCTTTGGATTTGTTAGAGGAAAATAGCTATGATCTTATTTTTTTGGATGAAAATATGCCAGGACTTTCTGGGCTAGAAACCCTAACGATTATTAAGGAAAAGTACGCCAATACTCCTGTAATTATGATAACCAAGAGTGAGGAAGAGAGTATTATGGAAGAGGCAATTGGTTCAAAAATTGCTGATTATTTGATAAAACCTGTGAATCCAAGTCAGATTTTATTGGCCATAAAAAAGAATATTGACACTACTAGATTAGTTGAGGAAAAGACAACAAGAAATTATCAGCAAGAATTTAGGAATATCAGCATGTCCTTAGCCTCTTCTTTGAATAAGGAAGAATGGTATGACATCTTTAAAAAATTGACTTATTGGGAGTTGGAATTGGATAAAACTGGAGATGAAAGTGTTGAACAGATATTGGCCATGCAAAAAACAGAGGCAAATACACAATTTTTCAGGTTCATTAAAAACCATTATAAAGATTGGATTAGAGGACAAGATGCTCCTTTAATGTCGCATAATCTGATAAGAAAAAAGGTGTTGCCAGAAATGGAGGATAATAAACCAACTTATCTTATTGTAATTGATAATTTGAGGTACGACCAATGGAAGATAATTGAGCCGTCAGTATTGGAGGATTTTAAGGTAATTAAGGACGAAATGTACACAAGTATTTTGCCAACTGCAACACAGTATTCACGAAATGCTATTTTCTGTGGATTACTGCCTTCTGAGATTCAAAAACGCTTCCCAAATATGTGGAAAAATGATGAAGATGAAGGAGGAAAAAATATGTTTGAAGCTGAGTTTTTAGCAGATAATTTACAAAGGCTAGGAAAAGGGAGTTGTAAGCATTCCTATACTAAAATCACCAATATTGATACAGGGAGAAAAGTAGTTAATAAGATTTCAAACATGAAGAATAATGACTTGAATGTTATTGTTTATAATTTTGTAGATATGCTATCCCATGCACGTACGGATATGAAAGTGATTAAAGAGTTGGCTGATGATGATTCTGCTTATCGTTCGCTTACAGCATCATGGTTCTCACACTCGCCTTTAAAAGAGATTATGAAGCAGATTGCTAAACAAAAAGCAAACTTAATAATTACAACTGATCATGGTACGATTAATGTAACTAAACCAAGCAGAGTAATTGGGGATAGAAGTGTTAATTCAAATTTAAGATACAAGCAAGGAAAAAATTTAGATTATAAAAAATCGGATGTATTAGTGATAGATAAACCTTTAGATTGCTACTTGCCGATTCAAAATGTGAGTAGTAAATATATTTTTGCAAAAGAGGATATGTATTTTGTGTATCAAAATAATTATAATCAGTTTGTAAAATTTTATAAAAACACTTATCAGCATGGTGGGATTTCAATGGAGGAAATGTTAATCCCTGTAATTACTTTAAAAGCAAGATAAATGAGTAAAACCCTTTTTGCTGAAAATTTAGAGCAGATAAACACTATCGCAAAACAAATTCTTGAATACACTTCACCTCAGAAAAAATTTGCGTTTTATGGAGAGATGGGAGTAGGGAAGACTACTTTAATAAAAGCCTTATCTTTGCAATTAGGAGTTGTTGATGTAGTGAGTAGTCCTACTTTTTCAATTGTGAATGAATACCATATTGATAAAGGGTTAAAAATCTATCATTTTGATTTTTATAGGATAGAAGATGAAGATGAAGCTTACGATATGGGATATGAAGAGTATTTTTTCAGTGAGGCCTATTGTTTTATTGAATGGCCAGAAAAAATTACTAACTTGATTGAGGAAGATATTGTAGAGATAAAGATGTTTCTTGAAGGAAAAAAAAGAAGAATTGAAGTAATAATTTAACTATGACAAAAGAAAAAATATTTAGTTCCTTTGGAATACTTCCAAAAGAGGAGATGTTAGAAGTAAAACCTAATTTTAAGCAGTTGCAAATAGGTATTCCTAAGGAGTCCTCATTTCAAGAAAACAGGGTGAGTTTAACTCCTGATTCTGTAGGATTGTTAATTGCTAATGGGCACAGTGTAGTTATTGAAAAGGGAGCAGGTGAGGCCTCTAATTTTACAGACAAAGAATATACTGATAAAGGTGCTGAGCTTGCTTTTAGTAAAGAAGAAGTTTTTAAATCAAATTTTATTTTAAAAATTGAACCACCTACAAAGGAGGAATTGGCATTAATGCAAAGAGGTCAGGAGCTGATTTCAGCTGTACAAATGAGTACGCAAACAGCTGACTACTTTAAAACTTTAATGAAGAAAAACATTACTGCTTTTGGGTTTGAATTTATAAAAGATAAACAAGATAAATTGCCAATCGTAAGAAGTATGAGTGAAATTGCTGGAAATACAGCTATGCTTATTGCAGGAGAGTGTTTGTCAAATTCAAACAAAGGTAAAGGATTAATGTTAGGAGGTATATCAGGGTTAAGGCCTACAAATGTTGTGGTAATAGGAGCGGGTACTGTTGGTGAGTATGCTTGTCGTACATCTTTAGGTTTAGGTGCTTCCGTAATTGCATTTGATGATTCCGTTACAAAATTAAGAAGATTACAGAATAACATTAATAATAGAATTGCTACTTCAACTTTGCAGCCAAAAGCACTGGGTAAAGCTTTAAAAAGAGCAGATGTAGTAGTAGCAGCCTTGCAAATTGGAGATGGTAAAGTGCCTTGTATTGTAAGTGAGGAAATGGTGAGTGAAATGAAGAAGGGGTCGGTAGTTGTTGATGTAAGTATTGATCAAGGTGGTTGTTTTGAAACTTCAGAAGTTACTTCTCATAAAAAACCAACTTTTGTTAAGCATGGTGTTGTGCATTATTGCGTTCCTAACATTGCATCAAGAGTTTCGCGTACAGCATCAATGGCGGTAAGTAATATATTAACTCCTATTTTGTTACGAATTGCTGAAGAGGGAGGACTAGAGCATGCAATAAGAAAACATGAGTGTTTAAGAAAGGGGGTTTATGTATGTCATAGTAACTTAACTAATGAGATACTAAGTATAAATTTTAAACTTCCTTTTGTAGATTTAGATTTAATAATGGCAAGCAGATAAAATTATGACAAGAAGACTTTTATTTTTTGGATTTGGAGCATTAATTAGTATTTTCTTCCTTTCAATGGGACCTGAAAATCGCTTAAAGGATACCTTTTATGCTTATATAGATTACTTTGATATGGACAAGAGAGTCATTTCTCATCTTTACCCAAACACAACTGATGAGGAAGGAAATGTGGTATCAATTGATCCTAGTTTTTCAACTAAAGCTGAGTGTCAGTTGGTGTATTATAATGTGAGTAAATCTGATTTGCTCTTGGTGTTAAAAGAGGGAGAGGTGAACTTTGATTTGAGTAATCCTGATGGAGAACCTTGCCAGCAATATATAGTTGAAAATACTATTAACGGAACTGAATTAGCAGTTGAGTTTGAGCTCTGTTATTATAATGACAAAAGTGTTGAGGTGCTTTCATTTACAGCTAACAATGAAGAAGAAACTTGTAATTTTTAAACTTTTTTTCTTCTCTGTTTTTCAGCTATGATATTGGTAAGTTCACGCCCCATTTGCCCAGCAATTGAGGTGTTTTCTTCTGCTCTTCTTATAAGGTAAGGCATTACATCTTTTACAGGGCCATACGGCACATATTTACTCACATTATAATTAGCCACTGAAAGGTTGTAAGAAATATGATCACTCATTCCTAAAAGCTGAGAGAAGTAAATTCTATCATCATTTTTACTTAAACCATTTTTTTCCATTAAATCAGCTAAGAGTTGAGCACTATCCTCATTATGTGTTCCTGCACAAAC
>JABJNS010000164.1 GCA_018664745.1 Flavobacteriales bacterium
CAATAATAACAACATCCTTGCCTTTAACATCGCCAATTATAGTCATATTTTCGATGACATTTGCTTTTTTTCTTTGTTTGTAACAAAGGGCTAAATCAACATCTAAAAACTTAGAATATGCATTAGCTCTTTTAGAGCCTCCTGCATCAGGAGCGGCAATAACTAAGTTAGATAAATCTTTAGTTTTTAAATACGGGGCAAATAATGTAGAAGCAAATAAATGATCAACAGGAACTTCAAAGAAGCCTTGAATTTGGTCTGCATGTAAGTCCATTGTCATCACTCTATCAATCCCAGCAGTCTCCAAAAGGTTAGCTACAAGCTTTGCTCCAATTGCAACTCTTGGCTGATCTTTTCTATCTTGTCTAGCCCAACCAAAATATGGAACAACTGCGATTATTCTTCTTGCTGATGCTCTTTTTACAGCATCAATCATAAGTAGTAACTCCATTAAGTTATCAGCAGGAGGAACAGTGCTTTGTACAATAAATACATCACAACCTCTTACGGTTTCATTAACAGATACTTGAAATTCACCATCACTAAATTGTTGTAATTCACAATCAGCTAAAGGTTGTCCATAGGATTTGGCAATTTTTTCAGCCAGAACCCTTGAGGAAGAACAGGAAAGAATTTTTACTCTACGTGCCATTGGGGTGCAAATGTAAACTATTTTGTAGTTTACAAAACATTATTAGCTATAATTTAATTTGTATTTAAAACCTTCCCATTTTCATCATAGTAAACCTCTTTATCAAGAATACCCATCTTATAATACAGCTCACTCTCAAGCTTACCGCTTTTATAGAACTTTTCCCACTCAAGCTGCTCTGAAACTTCAATACTCCAAAGTTCTTCCGCTTTCAACATACCTCTTCTATCGAAATATTTCCAAACACCTTCCTTTATTTCTCCATTAATCATTCCAAAACTTTTAATTCTATCATTGGTATGATAAGTTCTGTAAACGCCTTTTCCTTGCTTAAATTTCTCCCTTGTTATAACTTTTCCATTTGTTGTATAGCTGACCCTTTTACCGTGAATCCTTCCTTTTTTAATAGGCTCCTCACCAACGAACCTCCCCTTCTCATTTTTAACAAATCCAATACCTGTAAATTTTTCACCTCTGTAATAGTACACACCATCCTGCATTACTAGTTCTTTTACTAAAACCATTTTAGGTTGAGAAAACCCTATCAAAGGAAGCATTAATAATATTATTGCAATATGTAATAACCTATTCAATTTGTAATATAATTGCTATTTATGTTTTAAATGTAATAAATAAGATTTTAAAAATTAAATACGCTTATTCTGAAATAATTTTTGGAAGAATGAAAATAGATTTTAAATTCGCTGATAACACTAATGCCGAAGTGGCGGAACTGGTAGACGCGCACGACTCAAACTCGTGTGCCTTCGGGCGTGTGGGTTCGATTCCCACCTTCGGTACAATAATTTATTAGCTATCTCTAAACAAAAAAAATACGACCTTACTTATCTTAAAATGGCTAAGGTTTGGGGAGATCTGTCAAAATGCCATAGAAAAAAAGTAGGCGCATTAATTGTCAAAGATGGCATGATAATTTCTGATGGATTTAACGGCACACCATCTGGGTTTGACAATGCATGTGAAGATGAAGAGGGTTACACAAAATGGTATGTTCTTCATGCAGAAGCAAATGCTATTTTAAAAGTGGCTAAAAGCACCAACAGCTGTCAGGGAGCATCTTTATACTTAACACTATCTCCATGTAAAGAATGTGCAAAACTTATCCATCAATCTGGTATTAAAAGAGTGATATACATGAATGAATACAAGGATGTTTCTGGAATTAGATTTTTAAAAAAGGCTGAAATTGAAGTTCATCAACTAAAACTTTCAGAAATTGAAGAATAACACCTATTTATTTTTTACTCCTTTATTAATTGCTTTTTTTTCTGCCATAACCTATTGGATAGGATTCTATCAACACAACCAGAATATTCCTATAAACAACAAATGGAAAAACATAGAACATGTTCTCAACACAATTGAAAACAGATATGTTGATTCTATCTCAATGGATGATCTTTTAGAAAAATCTATTAATAACATCTTAGAAAACCTTGATCCGCACTCAGCTTACCTTCCTTACGAAAGAAATCAGTCAGAAAATGAAGTTCTAGCTGGGCATTTTGGTGGAGTAGGTATTCGTTTCATGATAATTAGAGATACTTTGGTAGTGATAAATG
>JABJNS010000165.1 GCA_018664745.1 Flavobacteriales bacterium
CTTTTTCAAATTTTAATTTTCGGACGGCAAAAATAGTCATAAATAATGATAAAATGCTGTTTTCTCCATCATGAAAAATTACACTAAAATAAATACTATAACAATTGGTTGTGATTTAGAAAATATTTCTAATTTTGCAGCCCCTCAATAATGAGGACTAATCACAGAGATGGTTTAACCAAATTAAAAGAAAAAAATGGCAACAAGAATTAGACTAGCAAGACACGGTAGAAGAAAACAAGCATTTTACCACATTGTAGTAGCTGACCAAAAAGCTCCAAGAAACGGAAGATACATTGAAAAATTAGGAATCTATAATCCTAACACTAACCCTGCAACAATCGAATTAGATTTTGATGGTGCTGTAAACTGGTTATTAAAAGGCGCACAACCTTCTGACACGGTAAGAGCAATGCTTTCTTACAAAGGAGTAATGATGAAAAAACACTTAATGACTGGTGTAGCTAAAGGTGCTTTTACTCAAGAAGAAGCTGAAAAAAGATTTGCTACTTGGATGGAAGCAAAAGAAAACAAAGTAGCTGATAAAAAATCAGCATTAGAAAATGCTGCAATTGCTGCTGAAAAAGCTGCTTTAGCTGCTGAAAAAGCTAAGAGTGATGAAAGAGCTGCTGCATTAGCACTTAAAAATTCTCCAATGATAGAAGAAACTACTGAAGAAGAAGTTGCAGTTGAAGAAACTTCAGAGGAAACTACTGAAGAAGTTGTAGCTGAGGAAACTCCAGCAACTGAAGAAGTTGTTGAAGAGTCAAAAGCAGAAGAAGCTCCTTCAGCTGAAGAAAAAACAGAAGAAGCTTAATACTCATATAATGCAAAAAAAAGATTGCTTCTTATTCGGAACAGTTTTTAAATTGCATGGCTATAAAGGGGATGTCAATATCTATAATGATGATGACATCCCTTTTGATTTTTCTACACTTGACTATTTTCTTATTGAACTTAATAATGAATTAGTCCCTCACTTTATTGAACATGCACGAAAAACAAAAGCCAATGTTGTATTAGTAAAGTTTGAAGACACAAACAATGAGACAACAGCCAAGAAAATACTCAAACAAAAAGTATATTTACCCAAAGAATGGCTCCCTAAAACAGATGCAACTGAAATCACAGAGAAAACGCTAATTGGCTATTCTGTTGTTGATATTCATTTTGGAGAATTAGGAGAAATCACCTATATAAATTCACAGACATCACAACAATTAATATATGTTGAAAAAGATGGCACAGAATTTTGCTTCCCAATGCACGAAAAATTTGTAAAAGGAATTGATCCAAAAGAAGGAATTATGCAAGTAGAAATTCCTGAAGAATTGTTAGACTTAAACTAACTCCTCTACAAAATTAATCCCGTTTTCTTCCAACTCCTTTAATACAGGAACATAAATATCTTTTGTAGTAGGTATTTTTATACCAGTTGAATTAATTTCACCATTTAAAATTAACTTAGTAGCAATAGCTACTGGCAATCCTACCGTTTTTGCCATTGAAGTATATCTTGGATCATCACCAAAAACAAGTAATGAAGAGTTTAATTTCTTTTGCTCTCCATTTTGAAAATACTCAAACTGATGTTGCATTACAATCATATCTTTATCCTCAGCTCCGAGTGTCCATTTACTTTCGCAAATTTCCTGTAATATTTGAGCAGGACTAGCATCTTTTATACCAGATTTGTTTTCTGAAAAAATTCCTAACCAAGCTATTTTTTGAAAAATAACTGAATCAGCAGTTAAGTTAAATTGCTTGCATAATTTTTCTTCAACCGTTAAAGCATCATCAAAAGGCAAGAACATATTAATAAACTCTCTATTAGTTATGCTTGCAGAATTCTCTAGTTTATAAGTATCATCAGTCATACCCAATTGCACAAAAACATTCCAAGCTTCTGAATACCCTTTTCGTCTTAATGTTCCCCTAAACAATGTTGGGATATTTTTCAACCCGTAAGACTTTCTATAAGAAAGAGAATCTCTATTAGCATAGCCTTCAAACTCTCCAGCATCTAATACTTCCATCTGTTCAGTGCGCTCAAACAAACTTGTATAAGGAATGTATTTATAATCTCCATTCTCAATATATTGTGCAGTGCCTTGCCCAGCTAACACTACATTTCTTGGATTCCAAGTAAATTTATAATTCCAAGGATTATTATCATAATCAGGATGTACTAAACCTCCACAAAAGGACTTAAATGAAGTAAGTTCTCCTCCATTTTCCTTAATTTCATCTATCACTTGCATAGCTGACATATGATCAATTCCTGGATCCAAACCAATTTCATTTAATAATAAAATCCCAGCTTGTTTTGCAGCTTCATCAAGCTCAGCAATTTCTGCAGAAACATAAGATGCTGTAACTAAGTTTTTCTTTAACCTTACACAATCCTTTGCAACTGTAATATGCAAACTTGCCGGAAGCATTGAGATAACAATATCAGCTTTTTCTATTTCACCTTCTCTTTGCTGCTCATCTGTAACATTA
Organism: Flavobacteriales bacterium; assembly: GCA_018664745.1. Taxonomy (GTDB): domain Bacteria; phylum Bacteroidota; class Bacteroidia; order Flavobacteriales; family BACL11; genus UWMA-0277. The sequence continues at coordinate 2,503 of JABJNS010000165.1, forward strand.
AAGAAGATAGCTTTCCCATTTTCATTACTTCCAACTGCCTCTTCAGCCAACTCTAATGAGAAATCTGCTACTGTAACTTGCCAGTTATTGGCAGCTGAATTATCCAATAAATACTTGATTAATGTTACTGCCGACCTTCCTGCTCCTATTACTAATATTTTTTTCATTTGCTTTGTAAAATTGAATGGCTAAAGTATTATTTTTGCTTGACTAAATAAAACAAAATGACAACAGATAAATTTATAAAAGTTGCAATCTTTCTTGCAGTAACAGCAGTTGCATTAGGAGCTTTAGGTGCTCATGCCTTAAAAGAGATTCTTGCATCAAGCCAATTACAATCTTTTGAAACAGGCGTAAGATATCAATTTCTTCATGCTTTGGCAATTTTACTTTTAGCATTAAATGATGAAAAATTTAATCATCAATTAAAAAGAAGCCTATACTTAATGAGTGCAGGAATATGTTGTTTTTCATTCTCAATCTATTTACTAAGCCTCCAAAATACTTTTGGGGTTTCTTTATCTTTTCTAGGACCAATCACTCCCATAGGAGGACTATTATTAATAAGTGCCTGGATTATGTTATTCTTTAGCATTAAAAAACAGGCTTAATTTAATTGTGTAAAGGATTAATCTTTACCTTTGCCTCCCATAAAACCAAAACGAAAAACGATTATGACCGAAACAGGCAAGCGAGCTAACAATGCTACCATCTCTGATTTAGGAATAAAAAATGCTACTGCACACTGGAACTTATCTCCAGAAGAATTAGCAAGCATTTCAATTGAAAAAGGACAAGCAACTCTAACTTCCACAGGAGCAATCAACATCAATACTGGCGAGTTCACTGGCCGTTCGCCAATGGATCGTTTTATTGTGAGAGATGCTATTACTGAAGAATCAGTATGGTGGGGAGATGTTAATTTATCCTTTGACGAAAATAAATTTGAGGTGCTACACCAAAAAGTATTGAACTACTTAAGCGAAAAAGAGCTTTATGTAAGAGATGCATATGCATGTGCTGATGAAAAATACAGAATGAATATTCGTGTGGTAAACGAATATGCTTGGAGTAATATGTTTGCTCACAACATGTTCTTACGCCCTACTGATAGTGAAATTGAGAATTTTGATGCAGAATGGACTATTCTAAATGCTCCAGGGTTTATGGCAAAAGCTGAAGTAGATGGTACTCGTCAGCATAACTTTGCTATCCTTAATTTTACAAAAAAGATTATCCTTATTGGCGGTACTGGTTATACTGGTGAAATCAAAAAAGGAATTTTTTCAGCTCTTAACTTTATATTGCCTTTCCAAAAGAATGTACTTTCAATGCACTGTAGTGCCAACACTGGTAAAGAGGGTGATACTGCTGTATTCTTTGGATTATCAGGAACAGGGAAAACAACTCTTTCAGCTGACCCAAACAGAAACTTAATTGGTGATGATGAACATGGCTGGAGTGGCGATACAGTATTCAACTTTGAAGGAGGTTGTTATGCTAAATGTATCGACCTATCTGCTGAAAAAGAACCAGACATTTTTGCTGCTGTTAAGCCAGGAGCTTTATTGGAAAACATTTCCTTTTTTGAGGGAACGAATGAAGTAAACTATGAGGATACTACTATTACTCAAAATACAAGAGTTAGTTATCCAATTGAACATATTAACAATATTGCAAAACCATCATTAGGGAAAAATCCAAAAAATATTTTCTTCCTTACAGCTGATGCTTTTGGGGTTTTACCCCCTGTATCTAAGCTAACTACTGGACAGGCAATGTATCATTTCATTTCAGGATATACTGCTAAAGTTGCAGGAACTGAAGCTGGAGTTACTGAACCACAAACTACATTCTCAGCTTGTTTTGGCGCACCATTTATGCCTTTGCATCCAACAAAATATGCTGAAATGTTAGGAGATAAAATGCAAGAACATAATGTGAATGTTTGGCTGATAAATACAGGCTGGTCAGGTGGTGTATATGGTGTCGGTGAGCGTATCTCTTTAAAATACACAAGAGCTATGATTACAGCTATCCTTAATGGAGAATTGAAGGATGCTGACTATACTAAACATGAAGTATTTGGATTAAATATGCCGACTGCTTGTCCTAATGTTCCTTCTGAAATATTAAGTCCTAAAAACACATGGGGAAATAAAGATGCATATGATGCTAAAGCTAATGAATTAGCTGATGCTTTCAACAAAAACTTTGCACAATTTGCTGATAATGCAAATGCTGAAATTTTAGATGCTGCACCAAAGTCTACAATAAGAAGTAAATCACCTAAAATTTAAATAAAAAAAAGAGCAACTATAGTTGCTCTTTTTTATTTAGATTCTCTCACTGATTAGTATTGTGTATTTTTTCTTTCAGCAAAAAAATCACCCTGTTTAAAAATAAAATTACCTTAAAATAAGCTTTTTATTCATTTCAGTAAAGGATGATTTTATCTTAACTAAATAAACCGATTTAGCATAATTCTTTAGGTTGATTTGTTTTTCATATATCCCTGAAAACTGAATTAACTCCTCTTCAAATATAACTTCAGTTAAAACATTATAAATAGTAACTATAAAGTCATCATTTATAGCACTTTCAAAACTAATTGTCACCAAACCATCAGATGGGTTAGGATAAATACTAATGTCAGATAAGATCTCACTATCATCAATTACACTAACATCATCAATTATAAAATAAGCAGTATCACTTATACAATTATAAGCATCAGTAACTAATAACCAAAATGAACCTGAAGTTGAAGGTGTAATAAATGCTGTTGTTTCTCCTGTATTCCACAAATATGAGTATGGCATCATTCCATTAATAACATTAGCATAAAGACTACCATTTTGTGAGTAGATTTGAATATTTACATCAGAAAAAGAAAGATGAGAAGTAACAATACTATCACACGAGTTTATTAATTGCAAAGTATCATCATATATTCCTGATGTCGTGTACAGGTTATCATCTACTAGGAAACTATCACCTTCACATAAAAATACTTGCTGTGTGCTATAAACATAAGGTGTTACCGAAAGATGAGTAGTTATAATACTATCACAATTATCTGCTGTAGTAAGTATGTCTGAGTAAATACCAGGATAGTAGTAAACATTATTTCCTATAATATATGAATCTCCTTGACAAATAGTTGCTTGTACAGTATAGTTTCCTCCTCCAACAACTTCAATATCAAGAACAACAATACTATCACAACCTTGAGAAGTAGTGAAGGTTGTAGTATAAAATCCTGTTTGCGAATAATTAGTATTATTAACAAATAGATTATCTCCATTACAAATAGAATATTTTATGGTATCCTGATAACTTTCATATACCATTAAGTTAGTTGTTATAACACTATCACAACTACCAAAAATAATTGTATCAATATAAGTCCCTGTACTATTATATACATTATTACCAACTTGGAAAGTTCCACCACCACAAATATTTATTTGTTGACTATAAGTAGCATTTTGTCCTACAGAAAGCTGTGTAATAATAATACTATCACAACCAAAGCTAGTAGTAAATGTATCAATATAAGTACCAGATACTGAATAATAATTATTACCAATAAGCACACTGTCACTAATACAAATTCCAATATTATCTGTATTTGTAAAGTCATTATTAATTATAGCATCAACATTAGAAATTGCTGAGACACAAGGATCAGCCTGAACTTCCCAATCATAAAAGAAATAATAATACCCTGCTGAAGCATCAGTGCCTGTTATTGCTATAATATTACTTATATTATACGGAAATACCGCCCCTGAACTTGTTCTGTATAAATCAGAATTTGGAGCACTAACACCTAATTGCATATTATTTTGAATTGGTAAAACAAAATTCAAGTTTACTCTAAATCCGTTAGGAGAAAATGGAATATAAACTGTAGTATCACTTATAACAGCATTACTACTATTTCTTAATTCTATTGTTCTATATCCATCAGAACCAGCATAAACAAGTACTGATTTTAAAGTTGATGCTTTATAATTATCAAAAATTAAAAACCTATCTCCTTGAAAGTAACTTCCTGCACCAAAATTATTATCAACAGGCCCTCCATTAAGTATAGGGAAATTATAAGTTAACTGTGCATAGTAAGAAGTAGAAGCGCTCAGTACAGGGGTAGTAAAAGAATTTCCTGTATATAATAAATTAGTTGCACTTGTATCAGAATACCAATTTACAGTTCCATTAGTTGATAGAGCATTTAAAGTTAGTGAACTAGCTCCACAAGACTCTGATCCAATAGTTTGTAAATTTACATCAATAATTGTTAAGTGATTTGTCAATATTAATGAATCTGTACCATATTGATTACTTGCAACTAGTTTTATAGTATAATCTCCACTATTTAAGTAATTATGTGTTGGATTTTGTAGAGTTGAAGTATTACCATCTCCAAAATCCCATAACCATGCAGTAGGTCCGTTTGAAGATAGATCAGAAAAATTAATACTTGTACTACAACTTATAGTATCACTTAATGAAAAATTAACTACAGGAGGTGTAGTTGGAAACAGACAACTCCAACTTGCTTCAAATCCTGTGCCATTTACAGCCTGGTCTGCATGTAAATAGATAGTAATAGCCCCACCACTTGAAGTTAAAACTCCAGGACTTCCTGTTAAAGTATTGCAATACTGACCCAATGAGTTAGCTGTAGTATCAGCACCATCAAATATTTCTACATAATCATAATTACAATTTATTGATGAGGAAGGAGCTTCAATATCAAAACTTGTAAAGCTTAAAGTAATCTGACTACTACCTTGAGGAGCAATTGTTATCCAACTATTGTTATTGTCATAATAATTTCCAATAGGCCCCCCAGCATCATATAATGTTCCGCTACAAGCAGTTTGTACTACTCCTACTCCTGAAGGAGGTAAAGTAGTAATACATGGGTTATTAGTATCAATACTTATGATTGACTGCTGGATAATACTATCAATTCCTAAGGGACCACTAGCAGTTAAAGTAACAGTAAATGTACCATAACTAGTATAGGTATGATTTGGATTAGTTGCTGTACTTGAATTTCCATCACCAAAATCCCAAACATAAGTATTAGCATAATAAGAATTATTGTAAAAACTTACATCAGCAGGAACATTACAAAACATAGAATCACTATAAGAAAAATTAGCTATTGGTGGTGAAGTTATTTGTAAATCAATATTCCACAAACCTCTCCCATAAGTGGCTGCAATTAATTTATTAGATTGATATTGAATTTCTAATTCACTAACTATTACATTAGGCAAACTATTATTATTAAACACATTCCAGTCTGTTATTGTTGAGTCAGTAGTAAAAACGCCTAAATCAGTACCAATATATAAATTCTCATTATTACTACTTTCATCTAAAACAATACAATTAACAGGTATATTTGGTAAAGTTCCTGAAATGTTTACCCATGAATTTCCTCCATCAATTGTTTTATATACTTTTTCTGAAGAAGTGTAACCTGAAAATGTAAGCCAAACTTTATTAGCATCTGTAGGATGAACAATAATATAACTAATTGTTTTGTAAGGCAAGTTATTACTTATATTTGACCAAGAATTACCTCCATTTGTAGTAGCAAATATATTTGGTCCATCAGAAAAATAAATAACATTACTATTTGATTTAGAAACTCCTATTTCATCAATCTTACCTCCATTAGTTTCATTGTTAGTTATAATGCTCCAATTATTCCCTCCATCAGTTGTTTTATATAACTCATCATAGCCTATGTAAATAGTGTTAGGATCATTTCTATCCAATTCATAAGGTGTTTCCCATGCTCCATTGTTAGAAGGACCAATACTTGAAAAGCTATTCCCTCCATTAGTTGATTTACGAATATCTCCATAGTATAATGCTCCATACATTATGTTTGCATTAGTATAATCAATAATACATTCCATACCATCACCACCTATTACGGCATCCCAGTTATTAGTTGTTTTTAGGAATGTACCATTATCTTGAGCACCAGTAATTACTTTATCTTGCACTGTTTGTGATACCCCTAAACTATAAAATTGTGTGATTTGTAATCCATCTGAAATATCAGTCCAATTATTACCATTATCAGTAGAATAATAAAGCCCTCCATCATTTCCAGAATAGATATAATTATTTAAAGGATTATATTTTAACATGTGTTCGTCAGCATGCATATAAGTTGCTCCACCTCCACCATACCAGTGTGTGTTTATGTTCCAGCTCTGACCACCATTAGTCGACTTCCAACAATTTACCCCTCCAACAAATAATGTGTTTTCATCTTGAGGAGAAATTTCAAAAGCTAAATCATACCAAGCTTGCCCATCAGAGTCAGATCCAGTAGTTGACCAACCTAATAAGTTAGGACTATTTGCTTGCTGTGTCCATGTTAGCCCTTCATTAGTGGATTTATAAACGCCATAAAAACCATTATTATTCCCGCCAAATAAAGCATATACTACTGAAGGGTTATCTAAAGTAACTCCAACATAAGCCCTAACAACATCAGATTGTGGGGGTAAACCCGTTCCTGCTTGACTCCATGAAATTCCATTGTCAGAGGATTTGTAAATAGAAGTAGATCCATTAGAACCACCATAAATTATATTAGAATTAGTTGGGTGAAACTCCATACTTGTTATGCTAACAGAAAAAGTATTGGCAAAAGTATTTCCTCCATCAATTGAACGATAAATACCATTACTTGTTGATACTATCAAAATATTAGGATTATTTGGGTCAATCAAAACTCTATTTCCTTTGTAATACTGAGTTATATTAAAGGACAATCCTGTTGTTTGCCAAGTTGTACCTCCGTCATAGGATTTTAAAAGCCCGTATGAATAAGTATCACCACCATCTCTATCACCAGTAATAATATAGATAGTATCAGGATTTAAGGGGTGTATTGCAATATCTGATACACCAAGGTTAGTTAAAAAGTCAGTTGAAGTTTGCCAAGTTTGCCCTCCATTAACTGATTTCCAAAAACCTCCTGCAGGAGCACCTACATAAATAGTATTAGCATCAGTTGGGTGAAAAGCAATTGTATTTACCCTTCCTATTCCTCTTTTTGAACCATCCGATTGCAATGGAACATTACTTGGCCCTACTTGTGTCCAAACATTAGGAGGCAGCATATTAAACTGATTATTTGCTTCCTGTAAATTATTATATTCTTCCATTAACAATTCAGGATGCTGTATTCCATCAGGAAAAACCCTTTGCTCTACAAAGTTTTCCCATCTTTTAAATTGTTTCCAACCTTTTCCTTTTTCAATTGTTTTATTTTCCCAATAGGAATTAAATTCCTCCTGTACTTCATAGAAATTTTCAGTAGGATCTTGCATCCTATCTATCCAACTTTGTGCAAATAAAAATTGAGGAACTATAAGAAAGATTAAGAGTTTTTTCATTTGAATATTTTTTACAAAATTAAAGATAATTTATATTCAAAAAATAACAAAGGCATGTTTTTATATAATTCTTATGTATTCAAAGAATTGCTATTTCACCTCACTACTTTATAGTTACTCTCATTTCTACACTCCCATCATCATAAATATAGAATAAAGTAGTTTTGTCAATTACTTTAACTGGATCTACTTCTCTTCCTAGCAAGTCTGTAATTTTTAACAATTTACGTTCTGTCAATTCTGGTTTAGCCAATCTAATTACAGATCCTGGTTGAGTCCAGAAAATAAATGGAGTCCACCATGATCTGTGAGCTGAAATGTTAGGGTCACAGTAAGCTCTTGCTCCTGCTCTGTAACTCTCACCTGCAACTAAACCATATTTAATCTGAGACATAGTTGGTGC
>JABJNS010000166.1 GCA_018664745.1 Flavobacteriales bacterium
CGGATAAGCAATCGTCAAAAATAAAGAGATTAGGGTTTTTGTAAAAGGTACGAGCAATGGCTAGTCTTTGTCTTTGTCCTCCTGATAATTGCACTCCTCTTTCGCCAATAATAGTGTCAAATCCATCTTTAAAGCTGGTTATTTCATCAAGAATATCTGCTTTTTTTGCAGCTGCTATTATTTTATCTTCATCTGTTGTGTCGCTAGAAAAAGCAATGTTTTCTCTTACCGTTCCTGAAAACAGATACCCATCTTGAGGTATGTAGCCAATGGCAGTTCTTAGGCTGTTCAGGTTCAGGTTTTCAATTTTAGTATCCCCAAATTTAATGCTTCCTGTTGTACTATCGTATAGGCGGCATACTAGGTTAGCAATAGTTGATTTTCCACTACCTGTCTTTCCAAAAATACCAATTGTTTCCCCTTCTTTTATGCTAAAGTTTAAGTTCTTTAATGCTTCTATTTTAGTGTCATCATAGGTGAAACTAACATTATTAAATTCAATATTTCCTTTTATTGGAGTGTGTTCAGCAGTATTATTTTCAATCTCTGTTTTAAGGAGTAAAAAGTCGTTTATCCTTTCTTGTGATGCTGCTGCTCTTTGTACTAAGGAGGTAATCCAGCCTACTGATGCTACAGGCCAAGCTAACATATTTACATAGATGATAAACTCGGCAATATTACCTGTGCTTATATTTCCTTTAAAGCTTTCCAGCCCTCCAATATATACGGTTAGTACTGTGCTGAATCCTATCATTGTTATGATTAGGGGAAAAAATAAGGCTTCAATTTTCACCAATTCAAGCTGTCGTTTTGTGTACATTTTACAACTATTAAAAAATACTTGTAATGCATTTTCTTCATTACTAAAGGCCTTTACAATTTTTACTCCTGAAAAGGTTTCTTGTGTAATTGTAGTAATGTTGGATAGTTGTGCTTGTACTTTTTCACTTCTTTTGTTCATGGTACTGCTTACAAAATAAACTGCAATTGCCAGTATGGGTAGGGGCAGTAGTACATAGGTAGTTAGGGTAGTGCTGATACTTATCATTTTTCCAATTACTAAAAAGAATAGAATTACAATATTTATAGCGTACATCAGGGCAGGGCCCAAATACATTCTTACTCTACTTACATCTTCTGATATCCTATTCATTAAATCCCCAGTTTTGTTTTGTTTGTAAAACGAGATGCTTAAGGCTTGGTATTGTTGGTATATTTCATTCTTTAAGTCATATTCTATCTTTCTGCTCATTACAATAATTGTTTGCCTCATAAAGTACATGAAAACACCTTTAAGTAGGGCAAATAATACAATTAGACTTCCGTATTTCAACAAGATGCTACTTGTGTTAGTATTTGAGTTGTCTTCCGAATTCATACTTAAAATAACTGCATCAAAGGCTTCTCTTACAAATTCAGCAGGGTATAGTGCAAACAGATTAGCAATAATGATTAAGACAGAACCTAAACCTAGTAAAATTCGGTATTTCCAGAAAAATTTATTAAGGTATTGTAGGTGTTTCATTAATTGATTAGGGTCTTTAATTGAAAAGCCAAAAATAATAAGTAAATTCGCGCCCCATTTAAAAATGAGCAGAAATTAATTTTTAAAAGAGGAATATCTGATTAAATAACTTAATTTAACAAGAGAAATGTCAACAGTAACAACAGAAACAAAGCCAACAAACGATTGTTTAGTGTTAAGTAAAATGAGTTTAATGGGGCACGAACAAGTTGTTTTTTGCCATGATAACGAAACAGGATTAAAAGCAATTATTGCTATACACGATACTACTTTAGGGCCTGCACTTGGAGGTACCCGTATGTGGAATTATGAAAATGAAGCGCAAGCAGTACAAGATGTGTTGCGTTTATCAAGAGGAATGTCCTTTAAAGCAGCTATTTCTGGTTTAGAACTAGGAGGAGGTAAAGCAGTTATTATTGGTGATGCAACTACTGAAAAAACAGAAGCCTTAATGCGTAAGTTTGGTTCTTTTGTTGATAGCTTAGGTGGTAAGTATATTACTGCTGAAGATGTAGGAATGAGTACTAAGGATATGGAGTATGTGCGTATGGAAACTAAGCATGTTACTGGTATTCCTGAAAGCATGGGAGGTAGTGGTGATCCTTCACCAGTTACTGCTTTTGGAGTATATATGGGAATGAAAGCTGCTGCAAAATACAAGTGGGGAAGTGATAACTTAGATGGTAAAACTGTACTTGTACAAGGTATTGGTCATGTAGGGGAGAACTTAGTTAAACACTTAACTGAAGAAGGAGCTAAGGTTATCATTAATGATATTAACGAAACAAGATTAGCTGAACTTGCTGGTCAGTATGGTGCTACAATTGTAATGGGAGATGCTATTTATGATTTAGATATTGATATTTATGCGCCATGTGCTTTAGGTGCTACTGTTAATCCTGATACTATTGCTCGTTTAAAATGTGAAATTATTGCTGGTGCTGCCAACAATCAATTAGCTGATGAGGATAGAGACGGACAATTATGTTCAGATAAAGGGATTGTTTATGCTCCTGATTTTTTAATTAATGCTGGTGGATTAATTAATGTTTATTCTGAAATTAAAGGGTATGATAGAGAACATGCTATTAACCAAACTAGAGCAATTTACGATACTACATTGGAGATTTTAAAGAAAGCTGAATTAGATGAAATTACAACTCATGCTGCTGCTTTAGAGATTGCTGAACAAAGAATTAACGATAGAAAAAACGCATAATTTAGATGCTTAGCAGAAGACATATCAGGTTAAAAGTAATGCAATCTTTGTATTCTTACTTTTCGGCAAAGGAGGATAACATGCCAGTTGCTGAGCGTGCAATGCTCAAACATATTAATGAGGTGACAGAACTTAATTTAGTGATTGTTGCGTTATTGATTGAACTAGTAAAGCATGCTGATAGTTTTTATGAAGAAGGAAAGAAAAAACACTTACCTACTGCAGCAGATTTAAATCCTAACAGAAGGTTTGTTGAAAATGAATTAATTGCTTTGATCCGTGAGGATAAGGCATTAATGGATAGAGTAAGTCGGGTGTCAGGAATTTGGTTGAAGAATGACCATGATATTGTAAGAAAATTGTTTGTTGAATTACATAAATCAGAACAATATACTAAATATGTTGCTTCTGAAGATCAAGGAATTGATGTTGACCAAAGGTTTATTGTAAATGCATTGAATGATATTATTTTAAACAATGAATTGGTTCATCATATTTTAGAAGAAAGAAGTATTTACTGGACAGATGATTTGCCATTTGTCGCTACTATAATAATGGGGCAAATTAAGTCACAAAAAAGTATGAATCCTACTTCAGTTTTTAAAGATGATTCAGATGAAAAGTTTGCATTAAAATTATTCCGAAACACGATAAATAACAATAAAGAATATGAAGATATAATTGTAAAATTTTCAAAAAACTGGGAATTGGAGCGTATCGCAATTATGGATCAATTATTCTTAAAGATGGCTTTTGCTGAAATTCTTTCAATGGAAGATTTGCCTGTAAAAGTATCTATGAACGAGTATATTGAGATTTCAAAATATTATGGTGCTGCAAAAAGTAAATTGTTTGTAAACGGTTTATTAGATAATGTTGTGAAGACTTATACTCGTGAAGGTAAAATTAAAAAGATGGGTAGAGGATTAGTCTAAAAAAAATAATTAGTTTTGAAATCAAAAATTCCAATGAAGCAATTTCTTTTATTATCACTTTTATCCTTTGCAATAGCTTGTACTACATCATCAGATGAAAAGGCAATAAAAGCTGATTTAGTGGCAAGTCCACTTACAGCAAATCAATCAGCTGTTACAGTTGAAACTCCACAAATTGAGATGTTAGAAACTAGTTTTGATTTTGGTGAGATGCAACAAGGTGAATCTGTTACACATGACTTTGTTTTAAAAAATATTGGTGAGGCTGACCTAATTATTAGTGCTGCCAAAGGTAGTTGTGGTTGTACTGTGCCTGAGTGGCCTAAAACACCAGTTTCAAAAGGAGAGGAGGCTACAATTAAAGTTACCTTTAATAGTGCAGGAAAATCAGGAAAACAAAGTAAAACGGTTACTCTAGTAACAAATGCAATACCAAATACTAAAGTATTAACTATAAATGGGAATATAATTATTCCTGAAAAATAATATTATGATTTTATTACAAGCAGCTGGTTCAGGAACTTCTTCATTAATTATGTTCGGTATGATTTTTGCCGTAATGTACTTCTTTATGATTCGTCCGCAAATCAAAAAACAAAAGAAAGAGCGTGAATACCGTTCGGGATTACAAAAAGGAGATGATGTTGTTACTATAGGTGGTATTTATGGTAAAATCACTGATGTAAAAGAAGATGCTTTTATAATTGAAGTGCATGGCGGTACAAAGCTAAAAGTTGCTAAAACTGCTGTATCAATGACGGGAGATACTGGTATAGAACAAAAATAATGTTTAGTAACTTAAAAAACAGAATAGTAAGTTTTTTTAAGTCAGAAACAAATAATAAAAAGCTAAGTACTTACGCTTTATTTCTTTTTATTTCATTTTCATTTTGGTTTTTAAGCATGTTGTCAAAACAACATGAAACAACACTAAGAGTCCCACTTACCTATATTAACTTCCCTGCTGATAAAGTGCTGGTTTCTACTCCTACTTCATTTATTGAGGTTAGAGTAAAAGCTCCTGGCTTTTCTATTTTGTTTTATAACTTATTTAATTTTGAAAAATTAAATATGGATATCCAGCAAGCAAATACTAAACCTAAAAAAGGAGGAAGTGAAGTGTTTTGGTTGATGAATGCTAAGCGAAAAGATATTGCTGAGGTTTTATCTTCATCTATGGAGTTGATAGCCATTAATCCTGAAAAATTAAGTATTCCTTTTAGTAATAAAGCCAAAAAGAAAGTAGCTATTAAGCTGAATCAATCCATTGGTTTAAAGCCTGAAATTTGGTTTGCTAAACCACTTACTTTAATTCCTGATAGTGTTATGATTTATGGAGAACAGGAAAGATTAGAAGCAATAACTTTTATTGAAACAGATGAGTTAGTATTAACTGATGTTTCTGAAAATGAAAATCATATTGTTGGAATTACTCTCCCTGATGACTTACAATGTAAAGTAGAGAAAATTGAAATTATAATTGAGGTTGAGCCTTTTGTTGAACAAATGTTAAAATATAAGGTAGAAGTAGATAATCTGAAAAAGGGATATTCTATAAAACTGTTTCCTGAAGTAGTACAAGTAACGCTTAGGGCTCCAAAAGATAAATACAGTATGCTTCAAACAGATTTTTTAAATCTTAGTGTAGATGCTAGTTTAATTGATTCTGAAAAAACAACTTTAACAGTTGAGGTGGAAAACCTACCTTCCTATATTCAGTTACAAAGGGTGTACCCCTCAAGATTGGAGTATTTACTTATTAAGGAGTAATTATTCCTTTATTTCAACCTCACAGCTCACGGCATAATGGTCGGATAATTCTTCCTTGTGTTTGGTGTAATTAAAACTATTGAATTTTTCGTTATGCAAAATATAATCAATGCGTAAAGCAGGAATTTTCACAAAACTTTGTCCTATTCCTTTCCCTGATTCTTTAAAGGCATCTTTCAAGTCGCTACTAATGGTGTTGTAAGAGAATGAAAGTGGTGTATCATTAAAATCACCACATAAAATAATTGGGTAGGGTGAACTTTGCATATGCTCCTTAATTACTTCAGCTTCTTCAGCTCGTTTCTTATAGCTGATTTTCATTCTTGATACTATTCCGTGTATACCTTTTTTTAGTGTCTCTTTTTGTGGGTTTTGCAAAAATGAATAATCACTATTTTTAAACCAATTGGAGGCCAAATGCACATTGTAAACGCGTATTGTATCTGTGCTTATAAGTAGGTCGGAATATATACAAGTGTTATTCATACGCTCTCCTTTTATGCTTACTGTCGCTTTATTTATTTGAGGGTAGCTGCTATAAATAGCCATGTGCCATTGGTTTTTTTTGCTTTGTAATCCTATGTGGCGATACTTGTAATTTAAGTTTGGAATTTCATCTGGTGTATAAAACTCTTGTATGCAAAGTATGTCAGCCTTCTCACTTTTTAAAAAACTAATTATTTCTGATTTTATATCAGGTTTTGGTATCCATCCATAACGATTGAAAAGGCGTACATTGTAGGATAGTATTTTAATGCTGTCAGCACTATTACTAGTAGTAGGTTGTGTTCCAAAAAACAGTCCTATAAATTGTAATCCGATTAGTAGGAAAATCACATTTGCCCATAATTGTTTTTTAAACCCAACAATCCAGTAAATGAGAAACAAACTATTTATGATATAAAAAACAGGAAATAACAAGCCAAAAAATGAAATAGGCCAAAAAATAGTAGGGCTTATATAAGGAGATAGATAGGAGAGAAGGAGTAATAGTAAACAAACAGAGTTTATTAGGTAAAGTAGCTTATTTATTAATGAAAGGCCTTTCATTTTATTTTTTGCTGGCAGAGAATAAAGTTGCTTTTTCTTCTTTACTTAAACTTTCGTATCCTGATTTTGATATTTTTTCTAACACCAAGTCAACTGCTTTTTGTTGTGCTGATTTTTCAGTATTGAATTGTTTATCGCTTTTTGGGCGTTTGTGTACAGTTTTGAGTTTATTTTTGGGTTTAAACAAATTACTTAGATTATTCATCCACTTTGTAAACCCTACTGAATAGTCATTTCCTTTTTGCAATTGTTTAATATAAATATAGCCAAATAAAGCGCCACCCAAATGCGCAATATGCCCACCTGCATTTCCTTTAGGAATACTAATTATATCAAGTACTACACTAAAAATAGCAATATGTTTTAGTTTTACAATTCCTATAAAAGGAAAGCGAACGCTATAGTTTGGTGAGTAAGTAGCAATGGCAACTACAATAGCTAATACTGCTGCTGATGCACCTAAGGCTTGCGCATTTTGAGTATATATTGTTAATGCAGGAATATAATTATATGCAATAATAAAAATGATTCCTCCTGAGATTCCTCCTAGTATATAGGTGCTTAAGAGCTGTTTTGGGTTTAGGTATTGTAAGAATATCTTCCCTGCAAAGTGCAGCCAAACCATATTAAAAAGTAAATGTAAAAAGCCATTATGCAAAAACATATAAGTAATAAATGCCCAAGGTTGGTTAAGCAGCTTACTGTTTTCGGCAGGTAAATACAATTTACTTAATATAGAGGATAGATCAAACTGAAGCATGAAAGAAAATACGCCTAGAATGCTAAAAATTAAAAACACACCTACATTTATATAGATGAGTTTATTCAGGATAGTTCCTTTTTTGAATTCTTGTTTTAGGTTATTTAAAATACTATCCATTAATAAAATTGTGTATTGTTTTTCTGCCAATATTTAAGAATGATAAAGCCAAAGAGCATTCCGCCTAAATGCGCAAAGTGAGCTACATTGTCAGCAGGGTTATTGCTTATCCCTGCATATAATTCCATTATTCCATAAAGGATGACAAAGTATTTCGCTTTTATAGGAATTGCAAAATAAATATAAAGTAATGTATTAGGGAAAAGCATTCCAAAAGCTAAAAGGATACCAAATACAGCTCCTGAAGCCCCTACAGTTGGGGTGTTAATCAGTAAATTTAGTTTCCCCATCATTGGGTGGGTATAATTCTGGAAGTTGTCTAGAAGTCCTCCGCCATTTTCTAATAAGATACTTAAATCATTTGGGTTAAGTTGACTTTGTAAACTCATTATTTCGTATTGGCAAACTGCCAAATGAACAAAGGCTGCACCAATTCCTGTTATCATGTAATAAGTTAAGAATCGCTTTGCTCCCCATACATTTTCTAATATTTTCCCAAACATCCAAAGGGCAAACATATTAAACAGTAAATGTGTTGGGCTTCCATGCATAAAAAAGTGAGTAATTAACTGGTGGGGCATAAAATCCTCCGACTGAAACTGATGTAATGCAAACCATTTTGTAAAATCTATTCCATAGCTTTCTAAAGAAATAGTTGCTAAAAAAAACAAACCATTAATAATCAGTAGATTTTTAACTACTTCTGGTAATTGGCTAAAACTGGATGGTCTGTACATGTTAAAAGTATTTTTCTAAGTCAGCAGTTTGTAAATTAATTAGGGTTGCTTTTCCTAAGGGACAAACACTTGGTATATTGCATTTTAGTAATTCAGTTTTTAGGGCAAGCATCTCTTCATTGCTTAGTTTTTTCTGCTCGTTTATTGCTAAACTTAATGCTAGCGATATTGCTAAGCCATTGTGTTGTGCAGTTTGTAACTCTTCATTGTTTTTGTGCTGTTCTATTAAATGCTCAATTACAAATTGTAAATTTTCTTCCTGACATTCAGGAGGTATTCCAAGTATAGAAATACTTTCGTTTTCTTGTATTTCAAATGAAAAACCTACAGATAATAAATCTGTTTTCAAATGACTGATTACTGCAATATCCTGTTTATTTAAGTGTATTTCTTTAGGAAATAATAATTGTTGCGACTGCCCTTTGTTATTGGAGAGTACAGCACTAAAATATTCAAATAAGATGCGTTTATGAGCCCTGCTTTGATGCAATAAAGCCATACCTTTTTCGGTTGGGAATGCAATATACTTATTTCCAATTTGCATTACCTCACTACTATTGTTTTCTATTTCAAAGTGTGTGTCTAATTGCCTTGTTTCCACTTCTATTTCCTGTGGAATGTATTTTTCTCTAGGAGTAAAATCTTCTGTTTTTCCAAAAGGATTATAGGAAGTATCTACTTTTATTTTAGGCTCTCTTAAGGTTGATGTGTTTGGGCTTGGTGCAATATCAAAGGACAGTTCTTGTGAAAAATCCAAAGTTGGAGCAATGTTGTATTGTCCTAATGATCGCTTTACACACGACCTTATAATAGCGTAAATTGCTTGTTCATCTTCAAACTTAATCTCTGTTTTTGTAGGGTGAATATTGATATCAATCAGCTTTGGGTCAATCTTAAGATTGATAAAATAAGAAGGAAAATAGTTGCTTGGAATTAAATCCTCAAAAGCTTTGCTTACCGCATGGTGTAGATAGTGATTTTTGATAAATCTACCATTTACAAAAAAGTATTGTTCTCCTCTCGTTCTTTTAGCTGCTTCTGGTTTTCCAATAAATCCATCAATGTTTACTACTGAAGTTTCTTCTTCAATTGGCACAAGTGTTTCATTTTTCTTTCCGCCAATAATATTTACTATTCTTTGTCTAAAGTTCCCTTTTGAAAGATGAAAAAGCTCATTGTTATTATGAAATAATTGCATTTTTATCTCAGGCTTAGCTAAAGCTACACGCGTAAACTCTTCAGTAATATGACGCATTTCAACTGCATCTGATTTTAAAAAGTTACGCCTTGCAGGTACATTATAAAATAGATTTTTTACTTTTATTGATGTTCCGTTTGTAGTAGCACAATCATCATGCCTTTTTATTTCACTCCCTTCAATTATTAGGTGATTCCCTAACTCATTGTCAGTCAGTTTGGTGTTTACCTCTACATGAGCTATTGCAGCAATTGATGCCATTGCTTCACCTCTGAATCCCATAGTCTGTATGGCAAATAAATCATCAGCATTTTTTATTTTGGAAGTAGCGTGTCGTTCAAAACACATACGCACATCTGTTTCGCTCATACCACAACCATTATCCACTACTTGCAACAATGTTTTTCCTGCATCTTTTATGTATATTTTTATCTCTGTTCCGCCAGCATCTAATGCATTTTCAAGCATTTCTTTTACGGCTGAAGCAGGCCTTTGTATAACTTCTCCTGCTGCAATTTGGTTAGCGACATGGTCAGGTAATAATTGTATAATATCCAATACTATTTTACTTAATTGATTAGTAGTTTGTAAGCTAGCAAAGATAAAATAATAATCATAAATATAATTCTATACTTCCTGCCTTTTTGTACAGGATTTTTTAGGTTATTTCTTTTGAATTTTAAAGTTGATTTTCCTTCTTTTTCTAATTGTTCTCTTCTTTCCTTTCGCTCGTCATAATACCTAGGTTTAAATGAAAAACTTTTACTTACTGAACTTTTGAAAAATGAAGGAAGTCTAGGTGCTTGCATAATGCGAAAATAATGAAAAAGGTTTTAATAATTTTAGTTAATAAGTAATGATTTTCAAATTCTGAATTGTTTTAATAATGCCAAACAATTTCTAATTTTACCAACTATGAAAAAAATACTATTTCTATTTGTAATTACTGTTTTTTTAGGTGCTGTTCAAGCACAAAATAAAGCAGTTTTTTTATCTGATTCTACTTCTTGGGCTGATAGTGTATTGGCTACTCTTTCGGAACAAGAGCGTATTGCACAGCTTTTTATGGTAGCAGCTTATTCTAATAAAGGGAAAGAGCATCAGAAACAAATTACTGATTTGGTAACACATTATAAAATTGGAGGAGTGATGTTTTTGCAAGGAGGACCTGTTAGGCAAGCTAAATTCACGAATCTGCTGCAGGAAAATTCTAAAGTTCCTTTAATGATTGCTATTGATGCGGAGTGGGGAGTATCTATGCGTTTAGATTCTGCTTTGCGTTTTCCTTGGCAAATGACTTTGGGTGCTATTGAAGATACCTCTTTAATTTATGATATGGGAGTGGAGGTGGCTCGTCAATGTAAATTATTGGGGATACATATTAATTTTGCTCCAGTTGTGGATGTGAATTCTAATCCTAAAAACCCAATTATTAATAACCGTTCCTTTGGTGAAAACCCAGAAAAAGTTGGAAGAATGGGTGTTTCTTATATGAAAGGAATGCAGGATAACAATGTTTTGGCTTGTGCTAAGCATTTTCCTGGTCATGGTGATACGGATACTGATTCACATAAAACATTACCAGTTGTTAATCACTTGAAATATCGTTTGGAAGAAGTAGAATTGGTTCCTTTTAAAAAGTTAATTAATAACGGTTTAGGTTCAGTTATGGTGGCTCATCTTAATATTCCTGTATTGGATGATACGGAAAATTTGGCGGTAACTCTTTCGCCTAAAGTAGTAAACGGATTGCTGAAAAAAGAAATGGGCTTTACGGGCCTTGCTATAACTGATGCACTAAACATGAAAGGGGTGAGCCATTTTTATGCTCCAGGGGAGGTGGATGTAAAGGCATTGTTGGCAGGAAATGATGTATTGCTTTTTGCTGAAGATGTGCCTAAAGCAATTGAAGAAATTAAAAAAGCAATTGCAAAAAATAAAATCTCACAAGCTGAAATTGATGCAAGATGTTTAAAGATTTTGAAAGCTAAACAATGGATGGGTCTAGATAGTCTTAAGGCTGTTGATCTGCAAAAAGTTGCAGATGAAATAATTACTACTGAAACAAAGTTATTGGATAAAAATCTTGTAAAATCATCTTTAACTTTACTTCAGAATTATGACGATTTATTGCCTTTGAAAAACCTTGATACTTTGCAAATTGCGGCTGTAAGTATTGGTGAAAATGCTGATTATTTTCAATCTATGTTAAGTAATTATACATCAGTTACACACTTTAAAATTAGTGAAAAAGCAAGTAATACTGAACAGGCAATTTTGTTGAATAAACTTTCTAAATATAATTTAGTAATTGCTAGTATACATAAATCCAATATTAATGCTTGGAAATCCTATAAAATCGATAGAAAAGCAGATATCTTATTGCAATCAATTGCTATGCAATCTAAAGTAGTCGTACCAGTTTTTGCAAATCCGTATAGTGTTAATTCATTATTATTTACGAATAACTTTGATGCGTTTTTATTGGGTTATCAAAATAGTAAAGAGGCTCAAGAGCAAGTAGCTCAAGCCATTTTTGGTGGAATTGGAATGAGTGGTAAAATCCCTGTAAGTACTAAGCATTTTAAAATCAATTCAGGAGTAAATACTAATGCTATAAGAATGGCTTACACAACTCCTGAGGAAATTAATTTTAAGTCAGATTTACTGTATAAAAT
Organism: Flavobacteriales bacterium; assembly: GCA_018664745.1. GTDB lineage: Bacteria > Bacteroidota > Bacteroidia > Flavobacteriales > BACL11 > UWMA-0277. Next base: position 11,993 of record JABJNS010000166.1, read on the forward strand.
AGATAGTATTGCTCAAAATGCAATTGCTGAAAAAGCAACTCCTGGTTGTCAAATTCTAATTGCAAAAGAGGGTAAAATATTTTTTAATAAATCCTATGGATATCATACCTATGATGAAAAAATAGCTGTAAAAAATTCTGATGTCTATGATATTGCTTCTATCACTAAAATTGCTACTACTGTCCCACTTTTAATGCAAATGGTAGATGAAGGGAATTTGAATTTAGATGATGAATTAGGAAAGTATTTGGATTTAGATTCAACTAATAAGTCATCTTTAATTATTCGTGAGATTTTAGCTCACCAAGCAGGACTTTACCCTTGGATTCCTTTCTATAAACAAACATTAGTGAAGGATTCTGTTTCAGGATTAATGCAATTGAGAGATACGCTTTATAGTAAGGAGTCTAGTAAGGATTTTCCTATTAAAGTTGCAGATGGTATATTTTTACATGCTTCTTATCCTGATAGTATTATTCAGCAAATTATAGATTCAGAATTATTAGAGAAGAAAGAATACCGTTATTCTGATTTGGGCTATTACTTGTTTAAACAACTTATTGAAAACTCTTATGGAGACTATTTGAATGCTATTATTTTTAATGAATTTCACAATAAACTTGGAATGTCTAATACTAGCTATAATTTTTCTTATTATTTAGATAATGAAAGAGTGGTGCCAACAGAGGAAGATTTTACTTTTAGAAGTCAATTGTTAGATGGTTATGTGCATGATATGGGTGCTGCTATGCAAGGTGGAATTGGTGGTCATGCAGGACTTTTTTCTAATGCAAATGATTTGGCAAAATTGATGCAAATGTATTTGCAAAATGGAGAGTATGCAAATGAAAAATATTTATCAAAAGAAGTAATGTTAGAATTTACAAAATGTCAATTTCCTAATAATGATAATAGGAGAGGGGCTGGTTTTGATAAGGCTGCTTTATCTGACCAGAAGGGAGGTCCTGCAAGTGAAAATGTAAGTCAATTAGGTTTTGGTCACTCAGGATTTACTGGTACTTTGGCATGGGCTGACCCAAAAACTCAAATTGTTTATGTATTTTTATCCAATAGAATTCATCCTGATGCAGCAAATAAAAAATTGTTAACCATGGATGTGCGTACTAATATTATGGAAGTAATTTTTAATAGTGTGAATGAATAATCATTTGAAAATAGGTATTGTTTGTTATCCAACTTATGGTGGAAGTGGAGTAGTAGCTACTGAATTGGGTATTGCACTTGCTGATAAAGGGCATGAAGTTCATTTTATCTCTTATGATCAGCCTTTTCGTTTGGATTTATTTTCTGAAAATATATATTTTCACCAAGTAAATGTACCTGATTATCCTCTGTTCGAATATGCTCCCTATGAGTTAAACTTAACAAGTAAATTGGTAGATGTAGCTTTGCATGAAAAATTAAATATTTTACATGTGCATTATGCAATACCTCATGCCTCTGCAGCTGTAAATGCCAAGCAAATTTTAGCTACACATGGTATTGATATTCCTATTGTTACTACTTTGCATGGAACTGATATTACGCTTTTGGGTAAGGATAAATCTTTTAAGCCTGTAATTGAGTACGCCATCAATCAATCAGATGCTGTAACAGCTGTTTCTAAGGATTTGAAAAAAGAAACTCTTCAATATTTTAATATTAATAATGAGATAAAATCCATTCCTAATTTTATTGATATGAGTCTGTATAAACAAGAAGATGATATGAAATTAAGAAATTGTTTTGCTAAAGATGATGAATTTATTTTGACTCATGTTTCTAACTTTAGAAAAGTAAAAAGAGTGGAAGATGTAATCCATATTTTTAACAAAGTGAATAAGGAAATTCCTGCAAAATTATTAATGATTGGAGATGGTCCTGAAAGATTAAAAGCAGAGCAGTTGTGCCGAAAATTAGAGATTTGTGATAAAGTAAAATTCTTAGGAAAGCTAAAGGTAATTGAGAAAATGTTGTCTATTTCAGATGTGTTTATCCTACCTTCTGCTACAGAAAGTTTTGGTTTGGTTGCTCTAGAGGCTATGGCGAGTAAAGTGGCTGTAATATCGACTAATACGGGTGGGCTTCCTGAGGTGAATATTGATGGGGAAACAGGTTTTTTATCAGAAGTTGGAGATGTGAATAAAATGGCAATAGATACATTGAGTTTGTTGAAAGACAAGGAGAAGTTAAATACTTTTAAAGAAAATGCTTTAGCACATGCATATACTTTTGATTTGCCAAATATTTTACCACAATATGAAGCTGTTTATAAGGAGCTTTCTTGCAAAATGAAATCATGAAAAAAATAGGATTGACAGGAGGGATTGGTGTAGGTAAAACATTTGTAGCTGAATTATTTCAGCAATTGGGAGTCCCTGTTTTTAATGCAGATATTGAAGCAAAAAAATGTATGGTTGAGGATGAGAAATTAGTGTCTGCCGTGCAATTAGCGTTTGGAGAAAGTATATATATGAATGCTGTATTACAAAAAGAAGAATTAGCCAAGATTGTATTTAATAATGAAGTGGATTTAGCAAAGTTGAATGCTTTAGTACATCCTGTAGTAAAGCAAAAATTTGAAGATTGGTGCGAGAATCAATCGAGTGAACTTGTAATAAAAGAAGCTGCTATTTTATTTGAGTCAGACGCTCACATAGGGTTGGATGCAGTTATTTGCGTAAGCGCAATTCAAGAGTTAAGAATTGTAAGAGTGCAAAAGCGAGACGGAAGTTCAGTTGAAGAAGTAAAAAGTAGGATTAACAAGCAAATGCCACAAGCTGAAAAAGAAGAATTAGCTGATTTTATAATTGTTAATGATGGCGAGAAACTATTACTCCCTCAAGTTTTAAAAGTACTTAAAGAAATGGAGTAATATCTCCTTTTCCTTTACGAATTATTTTAGGAGTGTTTTGAGTGCAATCTACAATTGTAGAAGGAATTACCTCTCCATATCCACCATCAATTACTATGTCTACTATTTTGTTAAAGTGTTCATAAATTAGCTCGGGGTCTGTGCTGTATTCTATTACCATATCCTCATCCTTTACGGATGTAGTTACAATAGGATTTCCTAGTTCTTGCACAATTTCTCTTGGGATATTGTTGTCAGGAATACGGATTCCAATTTCTTTTTTTGAGTTTTTGAATAGTTTAGGGATCGCATTATTGGCTTCCAGAATAAAGGTGTACGGTCCGGGTAATGTTTTTTTCATCAATTTGTAAGTTGAGGTTGCCAAATGCTTGGTGAAATCAGCAATATGACTTAGGTCATAACATACAAATGCAAGGTTATGTTTTTTAATATCTAAGCCCTTAATATGGCATAATTTTTCCATTGCTTTTTTATTATTTACATCACAACCTATCCCATAAACAGTATCAGTTGGATAAATAATTATGCCTCCCTTTTTAAGGCAATCAACTACTTTTTTAATTTGCCTTGAGTCAGGGTTTTTAGGATGTATTCGTAATAGCATTTAGGAAATAATATATTGAATAAGAAAATAGAGTATAGTTAAATCAAAAAATAATAATATACCAAAAAGAGTTGGGTTTGTGTCATATAATTCTTTTAGCATTTTCCAAACTTCAGTCATTGTTTAATAATTTATTTTTGGTTCCCACTTATTTATTCCTCTTGGTAATATGCTTACAAAATCCCACATATTGCAGTAATTATCCCCAGGTCCAAAATAGGATCTATGATGTAAAAAAATATTACCTTCTTTTTTTATGAATGAAGCAACTCCAGGCATAGGAACTCCTTCATCATTTGTAAACCCAAGATCTTGTGCAAAAGTATTTTTAGTTCTGCTATACATGTTAAAGTTCCATGCTCTATATTCCTTTATTTTATTTTGTATTTCAGGAGTTTCGTGTGATACAACTGCAAATGCAGCTCTATCTTTTAAGGGTGCGCTTATCCCATTGTAATTGTCGGCCCAAAGTGTGCAATATTTACATTGTATTCCCATGTAAAATACAATAATAAGTTCTTCTTTTTCTCCAAACAAATCAGATAATAAAATAGCATTATTATTAGTATCCAAGAATGTGTAATCAGAAATTTGAGTTCCTTTTTCTTTTGCAATAAGCTGAGCTAAAATTTCTTTTTTAGCTGCAATTTCATCTTCTATTTTTCTAATTTCAGGATTTGTTTCAGGATGTGAAATGATTAATGGCATGAAGATTATTTTTCCGATAAAATTACGAAATTATCTTTGAATTAGCAAAGAGGATTACATTCTTACTTTTTGCAAATACAATAAGAACCTTTTTAACCAAGGTCCTTTACTGCCTTTTTTGCTTCCTTTTCTAAAACTATCAAACCATATTTTAGTGTATATACTTGTAAAGATAGCGCAATTAACATGTCCAAACTTTTTAGCTGCTCTCCTTAATTTGATGGTTTTGCTTCCATTCTTTTTCATTTGCTTAACTGCTACTTTAGCATTTTCATGTAATACAATCTTATCAGAATTGCAATAGCATAATTGAGTTGGAACGGTAGGGTTCCAATCAAGTAAATCATTTTCTTTTAAGGCTACATTAAATTTAAAATCAGGATTTTCTAGATATTCTTTTAGTAAATCAGGATGTACAACATCAGCAGGAATTTCAGGTAAATAAGTATTTATTTCTTGCAGGTTTAATTCTCCATTGTAGATGATTGGGATTAAGCTATCATAGGGTGCTTGGAATAATTTATCATCATCTGTAATATTATATACTTCATTCATACCCATTAAAAGGTAGGGTAGGTAAACAGGTTCTGGGTATGGTTTTAACATTACAGTAGCTTGTACTCCTGTCATATCATATGCTCCTGACATGGGAGAGGATGCTGTAATGGTAAATTGATTAGCATATTCAGTTTCTAATTTTTTTTGTGTTGCCAAACAAGCGTGTCCTCCTTGGGAATACCCTGTTAGAAACAACTTTTCATTAGTAGCAATTAATAGTTTTGTATTCAATTCCTGAATAGCTAATAGCATATCAATACAGGCAGTTGCTTCACTTTCTGAGTTTTGATATAAGTGAAATTTATCTCCTTTCCCAAGTCCTATGTAATCAGGCATGATTACTAAATAACCGTCAGCAGCAAAACCAGCACTAATTGCATTTTCGCTTTCAAGATGTAGATTTGTTTTTTTTAATGTTCTTGTACCATGATGATAAATCAGTTGAGGTAATGTCTCTTCTGAAAAGTTATCAGGTATAAAACAAAGTCCTGATGCTTTTATGGTGCTTCCATCATGCCAAGAAGTTGTATATATAATCTCATAAAGTTTAAAACCATTACTTATAGGTACTATCCATTCGTTTATTTTATTCTCTTTCCATTTTTGTTCTAATTCATTTTGTGTGTAATGATGAATAAGAGTGTGCGAAATTAACTCTTGAGAATGTAAATTTAAAGAAAATAAAACACCTAGAAATAGGATAGAAAACCGACTTAGCATAGAAAGAAGAATTAAAATATTTTACAGGAAACGAATGTAATAATAATTTATTATGCACGCATAGTATTTTATTTTAATTCTAAAACAACTATGTTTTCTACATGGTGGGTTTGTGGAAACATGTCTACAGGTTGAATATGGCTTACTTTATAAAGCTCATCCATTAAAGCTAAGTCACGAGCTTGGGTAGCAGAGTTGCAACTTACATATACAATTCTTTTAGCACCAATTTTTAGGATTTGTTCTACTACTTTCTTGTGCATTCCATCTCTTGGAGGGTCGGTAATAATAACATCAGGAGTTCCATTTTTTGCAATAAATTCATCTGTAAAAATTTCTTTCATATCTCCAGTATAGAAGGTGCAGTTGTTAATTTTGTTGCGTTCTGCATTTTCGTATGCTGCTTTTATTCCTTCTTCAACAGAGTCAATTCCCACTACTTTTTTTGCTGATGTAGCCACATACTGTGCAATAGTTCCTGTTCCAGTATATAGGTCGTAAACTAAATCATCAGAAGTGATATTTGCCAATTCCTTTGTTTTTCGATACAATACTTTTGCTTGTTCGCTATTAGTTTGGAAGAAAGACTTTGCTCCAATTTTAAAATAGAGTCCATCCATTTCTTCCATAATATGATCTTTTCCATTATAGCAAATCACCTCTTGATCGTACATGGTATTGTTTGCTTTTTGATTGATGATGTACAATAAAGAAGTAATTTCTGGGAAAGTAGTTTTGATGTGCTCCATCAATAGATTGATGTTCTTTTTGTCATCTTCATAAAACTGAACTAAGACCATTAAATCATTGGTAGAAGAAGTTCGCACCATTAAATTTCTTAGTAATCCTTCCTGATTTCTAATATCAAAATAAGTTAGTCCGTTTTTATCTGAAAATTGTTTTACAGATAAACGAATAGCGTTAGAAGGCTCTTTTTGTAGATGACAATTATTAAGGTTTATTACCTTGTCAAACATTCCAGGGACATGAAAGCCAAGAGCGTCTTTATCTGCAATATCAGCTTCTGATTGTACTTCCTCTGTAGTTAACCATCTTTTGTTGGAGAAAGTAAATTCCATTTTATTTCTGTAAAAATACTCGTTTTCACTACCCATAATCTCAGAGTGAGAAGGAAGATCAATTCCGCCAATCCTTTTTAGGTTGTTAAGCACCTCATTTTGTTTAAAGTCCAACTGGGATTCATACTTCATATTTTGCCATTTGCACCCCCCACAAGTTCCAAAGTGTTCGCATTTGGGTTCTGTTCTTCTTTCGGAATAGGTATGGATTTTTTCTATTCTTGCTTCCCAGAATTTTTTTCTTCTTTTAAAAACGACAATATCACAAATATCTCCAGGAACACCTCCTTGTACAAAAATGGCTCTACCAGCATGTTTTGCTACTGATTTCCCTTTGCTGGCTGTATCAATTATCTCAATATTTTCTATTAAAATTGGCTCTCTTCTTTTTTGTCTTCCCATGTCGCAAAAGTAAAAGATAGATGTTAGATAATGATAAATAAGCTCCCCCTTTTTTTTTACGACCTTACCATACTTACAAAAGCTGAACTTAACACTTACCTAAAACCAATAAGTGAGGGTTGGTGTGCACATTTGGTGTAAGGGAAAACATACCATTATAGGCAGTGTAAACCCCTGAAAACCAAAACTTCTGTTTTTTTTTTTTTTTTTTTCAC
>JABJNS010000167.1 GCA_018664745.1 Flavobacteriales bacterium
ATCCGAATATATTTGCTTTAGGACCTATTTCTTTTTGTGAGGGAGATAGTGTTCTGCTGCAAGTAGATTCAAATTATGTAGCTCAAACTTGGAATAATGGACTAACTACAATTTATACCTATGCTGATACATCTGGAAATTATTTTATAAATGTTACAGATACAAATGGGTGTAGTAATAGGAGTAATATAATTAATGTTGATGCGAATCCTAATCCGGCAGCTGATTTTATGGTTGATGGAATTTGTGCTAATATCCCCAGTCAGTTTGTAAATACCTCTACGGTTAGTGTGGGTAATATTGAAACTACTATTTGGTATTTAGGGAATGGAGAGGTGGTGAATGGTGATAGCTTATTATACACCTATACTTTTGCAGGAGATTATTATACCCAACTATTTGTTACTTCTGATTATGGTTGTGTTGACTCAATAGGAAAGGTGTACTCAATTTATAATAAGCCTATTGCTGATTTTATTTATAGCCCTTCATCAATTTCTACATTGCAGCCAGAAATGAATTTTATAACAACAAATCCTAGTTATGTTTCTTTATTTTGGGATTTTGATGATTCTTCTTATAGTGCATTGCCTAATCCTTTACATGAATTTGAGGATGCAGGCGTTTATGATGTTTGGCTAACGGTTTCTGATAGCAATCAGTGTATTGATTCAGTGATGCACAGGATTACAATGTATTATGATTTTGTATTGCATGTTCCTACGGCTTTTACTCCGAATGATGATAATGATAATGATACTTTTGGTCCTCAAGGTTTGCGCATGGAAAAGTATGAGTCCTATGCGTTTTATATTTATAATAAGTGGGGAGAAATAATTTTTGAGACAGATAATATAACAAAATGGTGGGATGGTGCTGCTGCACCGCATGGTGCTTATACTTGGGCTATTATAATTGTAGATGAGCTTGGTGCATTGCGAAAAGAAGTAGGAGATGTGATGTTGATTCGCTAGATTAAATGTAAAATAAACTTTACAAAATATAAAAAATACTTGTCATATTGTAAAAAATAATTTACATTTGTGCCATATTAATTAATATACGGATTATTATGAATACAAATTATTTATTTCCAAACCAATTTAAAAAACTAGGTTGGGTATTACTTTTTTTATCAATCATTTTAGGATTATACTGGATTATTTATTTTCCTGAACCTAGTTTTTTGGATGTGACTATTCCTTTTGGTTCAGATAATGGTTTTTTAAATTCAACAAGAGATAATTTTTTTAATGAGTTAATTGGGATTTTCTTAATTATGAGTTTATTGTGGGTGGCTTTCTCAAAAGAAAAACAAGAGGATGAATTTATCAATAAGCTAAGGTTAGATTCTTTAGTTTGGGCTACTTACTTCAATTATTTCATATTGCTATTATCAATGTTTCTGTTTTACGGACTAAATTTTCTTGATGTTATGGTATATAACTTATTTACACTTCTTTTATTTTTTATTATTCGTTTTAACTGGAAGCTACATAAATCAAAAAAAGCATGAAAAACACGATAAGAGTAGATAGAGCCATTAAAAATATTACACAAGCCAAGTTAGCTGAATTGGTTCAGGTAAGTAGGCAAACTATTAATGCAATTGAGTTAGGGAAATATATCCCTTCTACAGTTTTGGCTTTAAAAATTGCGCAAGTTTTTGAAAAAAAAGTAGATGATATTTTTCAATTAGAAGATAAAGATTTAGCGTAAATCAATTACTTCAACTCCTGGATAATCAGCAGCATTAAAAGTAAAAGGTGCAATAGTAGTATTACTTGTAAAACTAGTGATAAGGTAGGTGTAGGTGCCTCCGTTTTTATCATGGATAGTAATTTTGTGTAACTGGTACTTAGCAGCATCTATGGCTAGGTTTATTTTCATAAACTCACCACTTTCCTTTGGGAATAAGTTAATGATGTGTAAGCGTTTTCCTTTATCAGCTTCTGCACCAACATAGGTGTATTTGTAATCGTTTTCGTAAATAGTGAATAATTTACTAGGAATCATCATATCTTCCTCTGGGTCATGCTCCATAATTTGCACTTCATTCATGTCCGCTAAGTATATCCATTGATATTCCCCATCATATATGATGGTTTGTTGTTCCATCTCTAAGAGAAAATTGTCTTCCTGCATGACAAGTGTTCCATTTTGTTTTTCATTGATGTTTTGGCTTTTGTTTTCAAAGCTGAAATCAAAACCAATTGTCATATTTTTGTAGGATTTGGTAGTAGCACTTAGTTTGTCCAATACTTCTTTTGCCACTTGTTCCTGAGCAAACAAGCTAGCGCTTAAGGCAATCAATAGGGTAGTGATTAATTTAGTCATTGTTATTTAAGTTGTTTAATAATTCTTCTAGTTCTATTTCATCACGCACCAATACTTTTCGGGCTTTACTGCCTTCAAATGCTCCTACTACTCCAGCAGCTTCTAGCTGGTCAATTATTCTTCCTGCACGGTTGTATCCTAAGCGTAATCTTCTTTGTATCATTGATGTTGATCCTGACTGATGTTGCACTACCAATAAAGCGGCTTCATCAAACATTGCATCCTTATCATCTAGGTCAGCTTTACCGCCAACTGCTTCTCCTTCTGCTTCATATTCAGGTAGCATATGTGCTTGTGGGTAAGCTCTTTGCGATCCAATAAACTCACATATTTTCTCTACCTCAGGAGTGTCAATAAACGCACATTGTAATCGTGTTAAATCATTTCCTGTTGAGATTAACATATCTCCCATACCAATTAATTGTTCGGCACCTTTGCTGTCCATAATGGTTCTAGAATCAGTTTGTGATGACACCCTAAAAGCAACCCTTGCTGGGAAGTTTGATTTAATTAATCCTGTAATCACATTAACGGATGGTCTTTGTGTGGCAACAATCAAATGAATGCCAATAGCACGGGCTAATTGTGCTAAACGAGCAATAGGGGTTTCAATTTCTTTTCCTGCCGTCATTATAAGGTCAGCAAACTCATCAATCACCAAAACGATATAAGGCAAGTACCTATGTCCGTCATTAGGATTTAATCTTCTGCTGATGAATTTTGCATTGTATTCTTTGATATTTCGGCATTGAGCTTGTTTACAGAGTTCATATCGTTCATCCATTTCAATACAAAGGGAGTTAACCGTGTTTACAACTTTCTTTGTATCCGTAATGATGGCTTCTTCCTCATCAGGTAGTTTTGCTAGGTAATGTCTTTCAATCTTGTTGAATAGAGTAAGCTCTACCTTTTTTGGGTCAACCAGTACAAACTTCACTTGAGATGGATGTTTCTTATATAGTAAGGATGCTAATATTGAATTTAATCCTACTGATTTTCCTTGTCCTGTTGCGCCTGCCATTAGTAGGTGAGGCATCTTTGCTAAGTCAACTACATAGGTTTCGTTTGATATTGTTTTTCCAAATGCAATTGGCAGGTCCATTTTGCTGTTTTGGAATTTTTCTGACTTTAGTACCTCAAGCATAGATACCGTATTTTTTGTTTTGTTTGGCACTTCAATACCTACAGTTCCTTTTCCAGGAATAGGAGCGATAATACGAATCCCTTCAGCTGCTAAACTTAAAGCAATATCATCTTCTAAGTTTTTAATTTTTGATATTCTAATTCCAGCTTCAGGAACAATTTCATAAAGGGTAATGGTTGGTCCTACAGTTGCTGAAATTGATGTGATGCCGATTTTGTAATGTCCTAAGGTTTCAACAATTCTATTCTTGTTGTTTTCAAGTTCATCTTTATCTATTTCAATTTTACTTCCGCCATAGTCATTTAGTAAATCCATTCCTGGCATTTTAAATTGTGATAATTCAAGGGTAGGATCAAAATCGCCTAACTCTTTTAGCTTCTTCTCAATTTCAGTTTCGCTTAATGTTTCCTCAGTAGTAGTTTCAGTTACTTCTAATCCTAAATCGTTTTCTTGTTCTTCAGTAGGGGTTTCTGTTTTTTCAATCTGTGGTGTTACTAAGGTAGGCTCCTCAATTGCAGGGGCAGTTTCAGTAAGGCTATCAAGTGAAGTTTCTTGCAATACTGGTGCTGTAGTTGTTTCAGTAAAAGTAGGTGTAGTTATGGTATCATCTTCTTGTTCAATAATTCTTTTGGTAGGTTTTACCTTTTCAATAAAAGCTTTTATTTTTTCAGCATCAATTTTAAAAGAAATTACTAGATATAATAAAGAAATAGTAATCAGTAAGAGGGAAGTTCCTAAGCTACCAATAGCTGAGTTCATTAAATCGTTTGTGTAGATGCCTATACCTCCAGCTGTAATTGTTCCGTTAAAAAAGTGGCGTATGAATATTGGGATAATTAACATGCCTAATATACCGTTAAAAATGAAATTGCTAAGAGAGTATTTTTTTAGTCCTAGTATTTTTAAACCAGCCAATAAACTAAATAAAGGGATGAAAAAAGCTGCTAAACCAAACCACATTTTAACAAGTAGATTGGAAATATAAGCCCCTAATCCTCCTATTGAGTTATTGATTTTTTTATCTGTAATAACATCTGATAAATCTTTTCCTGAAACTAAGCTGTCATCTGCTTCCCATTGAAAAAAGAAAGAAATAAAAGCGATAATTAAGTACAGTGAGATAAGGATTAAAACAGCAGCAAATATCTTTTGATTATTTTCATCTTTAAATGGGGTTACTATTCCATCAAAGTTAAAGGACTTAGCGGATGTTAATTTTAATTTCTTTTTTGCCATATTGTCATCAAAAGTACAAATAGATTTTAATGTTGTAGTAGGTAGAAACTATTATTTTCCCATTAAATTGTTAATAAATGTTAATTGTAATAACTAAACCTAAAATGTTTTGAAAATAGTAGATTTGCAGGCAATTATGATGAAGATAAAAGTAAGAAATGAAACTGCAAAACTAAAAGCTGTAGTAGTAGGAATTGCTAATGATTTTGGAGGTACGCCAAAGGTTGATGAATGCTATGACCCTAAGTCCAGAGCACATGTTAAAGCTGGAACTTACCCTACTATTGCGGCTTGTGTAAAGGAGATGGATGCTTTGGTTACTGTATTTAAAAAGTATAATATAAAGGTTTATAGGCCTCAAAATATTAAAGGTTTAAATCAGATTTTTTCAAGGGATATAGCTTTTGCAATTGAGGATAAGTTAGTAATTCCTAATATAATTGAAGATAGAAAAGAAGAAGCTGATGCAATAGTTGATGTGTTAACTCAAATTGATGAAGAAGATATTATAAAAATGCCAGTAATTGCAAGGGCAGAAGGTGGAGATGTGATGCCTTGGAATGAATATATTTTTGTTGGTTATTCTGAAAAAGAAGATTTTGAACATTATACAGTAGCAAGAACAAACAAAGCAGGAGTTGATTTTTTAGCAACTTCTTTTCCTAATAAAATAGTAAAAGGTTTTGAGCTAAATAAATCAGATGATGACCCAAGAGAAAATGCTTTGCATTTAGATTGTTGCTTTCAGCCAATAGGAGAAAATATGGCCATTATGTATAAAGGTGGTTTTAAACATACAGCTGATGTTGAATTTTTAGTGAATTACTTTGGTGAACAAAATATCATTGAAGTTAATAAGGAGGAAATGTATAATATGAATTCAAATGTATTTTCAATTTCAGAAGAAGTAATTGTTTCAGAAAAAGGATTTACAAGATTGAATATAGAATTAAGAAAAAGAGGGTTTAAAGTTGAAGAAGTGCCTTATACCGAGATAGCAAAAATGGAAGGGTTATTAAGATGTTCAACAATGCCATTAATTAGACAATAATGAAACAGATTACAAATACAATAATGATGATAAAGCCGGTAGGCTTTAGGTACAATGAGCAAACTGCTGTCAATAATTATTATCAGCAGGTATTAGATAATTTAACGGATGAACAAACCCAAGAAAA
>JABJNS010000168.1 GCA_018664745.1 Flavobacteriales bacterium
AATTTATATTTGCCTGTTAAATATTTAGTTTCGTGTGTTAAATATTTAGTTTTGCCTGTTCTGAATTTATTTTCGTGTGTTCTGAATTTAGTTTTGCCTGTTCAAAATTTATTCCTGTGTGTTAAATATTCTTGCTAGCCTGTTAAATATTTAGTTTCGTGTGTTAAATATTTAGTTTTGCCTGTTAAATATTCTTGCTCAGGACTTAAAGTGAGGCAACTGATTGGAAATCAATAGCTATTTTTTGTAGTAATTTTTTTGTAGTTTTGAAGAAGATAAAAAATACTATTATGAAAAGACTACTTACATTTTTAATGTTAATTCCATTTTTGGGATTTGGGCAGGGCTGGGAAAAAACCTTTGGAGGAATAGATTATGAAGAGGGTTATTCTGCACGACAAACCAATGATGGAGGATATATCATTACTGGAGTTACATTTCCTTTTGGAATTTGGAGTAGGGATGTCTATCTAATAAAAACAGATGGTAATGGAATAGAGCTGTGGAATAAAACCTTTGGAGGTACGGAAAATGATCAAGGGATGTCAGTTCAACAAACCACTGATGGAGGATATATTCTTACAGGATATACAGAATCTTATGGAAATGGATTTACAGACATCTATCTAATAAAAACAGATGGAAATGGTGATTCATTATGGATAAAAACCTTTGGAGGAATAGGTAATGAATGGAGTCGTTCTGTACAACAAACCACTGATGGAGGATATATTATTACAGGAACTACAAATTCTTTTGGAAATGGAAGTCATGATGTTTGGTTAATCAAAACAGATTCTCAAGGAGATTCTCTTTGGACTAAAACCTTTGGAGGAACAGGTGCTGAAGAGGGTTATTCTGTTCAGCAAACCACTGATGGAGGATATATAATTACGAGTAATTCAAATTCTTTTGGAAATGGATATTATGAGGTTTATCTAATAAAAACAGATGGAAATGGTGATTCATTATGGACAAAAAACTTTGGAGGGCCAGGTAATGAATATGGTTTTTCCGCTCAACAAACCACTGATGGAGGCTATATTGTTACTGGAGAAACACATTCTGGAAATGGAATTCTTGATGTCTGGTTAATCAAAACAGATTCTCAAGGAGATTCTGTTTGGACCAAAACCTTTGGAGGTACAGATTATCATGTAGGTCGTTCTGTGCAACAAACTACTGATGGAGGATATATAATTATGGGTAGTGCTTGTGTCGGATGTGGATATTATAGTTATTATGATGTTTATCTCATAAAAACAGATGGAAATGGTGATTCCTTGTGGACTAAAACCTTTGGAGGGACAGGCCATGAATGGGGTCGTTCTGTTCAACAAACCACTGATGGAGGGTATATTATTACAGGAGAAACAACTTCTTTTGGAAATGGATATACAGACATCTATCTCATAAAAACAGATGGAAATGGAAATATAACTTCAACATTTAATATGCCAACACCTTCATCAAACAGAAAATTAGAAAAAATAGTTGACATTTTAGGTAGAGAAACAAACCCAAAATCAAACACCCCACTTTTCTATATTTATGATAATGGTACAGTTGAGAAAAGAATTATTATTGAGTAGTTTAAATATTTTCAATTTTCTTATTTTTGAAAAATGAATATTAAACAAATAACTGATTTTTTAGAAAGTTATGCCCCTTTGCAATACCAAGAAAGTTATGATAATTGTGGCTTAATTGTTGGTGATGCCAAGTTGGAAGTAAAGGGTGCACTTATTACCTTGGATTGTACAGAGGCAATAATTGATGAGGCAATAGCAACAGGTTGTAATTTGGTAATTGCACATCATCCTATTGTTTTTGGTGGACTTAAAAAACTAAATGGCAGTAATTACATAGAACGCACAGTTATAAAAGCAATAAAGAATGATATTGCTATTTATGCGATACACACCAACTTGGACAATGTGCACAATGGGGTAAGTGCTAAAATTGCTGAACAATTAGGGTTAGAAAATTGTAAGGTGTTGGCGCCTAAGTCTGATTTGTTAAGGCAGTTGGTGGTGTATTGTCCTACCAATAATGTTGAAGAATTAAAATCGGCTTTGTATGAGGTGGGTGCAGGAACTATAGGGGATTATGACCAATGTAGTTTTGCTTCAGTGGGCAAAGGTACTTTTAGAGCAAATGAAAATTGCAATCCTTTTGTAGGTGTGGTAGGTAAACAACATACTGAAACGGAAGAAAGGATAGAGGTGATTTACCCTAAGTTTAAAGAAAGAGCAGTTTTAAATGCAATGAACAATGCCCACCCCTATGAAGAAGTTGCGCATCAAATTTATGTGCTTGAAAATAAACATCAGTTGGTGGGTTCAGCAATTATTGGAGAATTAAATGAGTCTGTAGACACTGAGGTGTTTCTAAAAAATTTAAAAACTAATATGCAAACAGATTGTGTAAGGCATACTCCTTTGGTGAAGCAACAAATTAAAACGGTTGCAGTTTGCGGGGGGGGTGGTAGTTTTTTATTGAATAATGCAATAGCTGCAAAAGCAGATATATTTATAACTGCTGATTTTAAATATCACGAGTTTTTTGATGCTGAAAATAAGATTGTTATTGCGGACATTGGACACTATGAAAGTGAGCAATTTACAAAGGATTTGATTTATGATTTGCTTGTCAAAAATTTTACTAAATTTGCCGTCCGATTATCAAAAGTGAACACTAATCCGATAAAGTACTTATAATGGCAAAAACGACTAAAAAAACTACTGCTTCAGTTGAAGAGAAATTGAAAGCTTTACACCAACTTCAAGTAATAGATACTGAAGTAGATAAAATTAGAATTATCAGAGGTGAATTGCCTTTGGAAATTGAAGATTTAGAAGATTTAATTGCAGGATTAAATACTCGTTTAGAGAAATTTAATGAGGAATTAACTGTTATTACTGATAATATTGCTGCAAACAAAAACTCTGTTGCTTTAGCAACTGATGCTATTGAAAAGTACGAAAAGCAATTAAAAAACATTAAGAATAATCGTGAATTTACTTCTTTAACTAAGGAAGTTGAGTTTCAAAACTTAGAAATTCAGATTGCTGAAAAGAATAAGGCTCAGAATGAAGCTAATGTTTTGCATAAAACTGAAATCATTAATGCTTGTACAGCTCAGATTGCTGAAAAGGAAGAGGAGTTAAAAGTAAAGCAAAGTGAACTGGATGAAATCATCAAGGAAACAGAAAAAGAAGAAGCTTCATTAATGAAAGATTCTGCAAAAGCTGAAAAAGTAATTGATGAAAGATTATTAAATGCTTACAAAAGAATTAGATCAAAAGTGTCTAACGGTTTAGCAGTTGTTTCTGTTGAGCGTAATGCTTGTGGAGGTTGCTTTAGTGAAATTCCACCACAAAGACAGTTAGACATTCAAATGCACAAAAAAGTAATTGTTTGTGAGCACTGTGGTAGAATTATGGTGGACTCAAATATATTTGAAGAGCAAGAAGCTTAACAATAAATGAACTTAATTTAAAGGGATTTCATATTTTTGGAATCCCTTTTTTTATGCAATGAGAATTTTAACCCTTTTATTTCTTTTTTTAAGTACTACAGTTTTTGCTTCTTTTCAGATGAATGAAAGAATGCAGCAGTCCTATAGTCATATTATCAATCTGGAATTTGAAGTTGCTAATCAATTGTTGAATCTTGAGCTGAAAGAAAATTCTGAAAATAGGATTGTGGTACTACAACAAAACTATATTGATTTCTTAACGATTCTTATAGGAGAAGATGAGGTGTTTTTTGAAAATGCAAAGGATGAAAAATCAGATAGAATTGACTTTCTTCAAGAAGGTGATGAAAATTCACCTTACTATTTGTATGCACAAGCTGAGGTGCATTTGCAATGGGCTTTTGCTCGTTTAAAATTTGAAGAATACCTAACAGCTGCCTATGAAATTCAAAAAGCATATTCCCTTTTAGAAGAGAACCAAGAGCTGTTCCCTGAATTTAAGTTGAATAAAAAAGGGTTAGGACTATTACATACTCTGGTTGGGGCTATCCCTGAAAAATACCAATGGGTAATTTCTTTGGTAGGAATGGAAGGTACTGTACAGCAAGGCTTATCAGAATTGAAATCTTTATTAGCTAATAAAGAAATGGAAATGTATCATCAAGAAATTTTATTCTTGACCTCTTTCTTGCAATTGAATATGACTAATAATGAGGTAGCTTACGAACAATTATTGACTAAAATAGGAGAGGGTTATGCTGATAATTATTTATTGAATTTTGCTACTGCTCGTCTTGCTCATTCTTTAGGGAAAAATGAATTGTGCATTAAGGTGTTGGAAAATCGCCCTGAAATTAAAGGGAAATACCCTTTTCATTACTTGGATTATTTGTTGGGTATGTCCTATTTGTACAAGCTAGAGTTTAAGAAATCTGAATTGTATTTTAATCAGTTTCTTGCCAATTTTAAAGGCAATAATTATATCAAATCAGCTTACCATAAGTTAGCTTGGATAGCATTTTTAAATAACGATATCAACTCCAAACAGTCATATTTTAAGAGTGTAAGAGATAGTGGTTACTTATATATTGATGAAGATAGAAAAGCAAATAATGATGCAAGAAAAGGAGTTGTTTCACATCCTTACTTATTAAAGGCTCGCTTGTTTTATGATGGTGGTTATTATACTAAAGCTAAAAATGAACTTGATAGTATTAGTGATCCAAAACTTTTCTCAGATACTAATAATAGTGTTGAGTATTGGTATAGGAAAGCTAGAGTGAATCAGGCTTTAAAAGGTGACAAGCAACAAATAATTGATTCCTATTTAAAGGCATTTGAAAAGGGTGCTAGTATGTCAACTTACTTTGCTCCTATGTCTGCTTTGCAAATTGGGTTGATTTATGAAAAGAATAAGGATTTTAA
>JABJNS010000169.1 GCA_018664745.1 Flavobacteriales bacterium
TAATGATGCTACAGATATTACTGTATCTCCAGCCCCAGAAACATCAATAATATTGCTTTTAAAAGCTGGAGTGTGTGTAAATTTTTCTTCAGAATTTATACAAATACCTCTTTCGGATAAAGTTAGTAGAACTCCTTTTGCATTGAGTGTTGTTCTTAACTCTCCTGATGCCTCTTCAATTTCCGCTACATTATCTGAATTAAATTCAATATTCATTCCTGCTTTAATCTCTGATAAATTAGGCTTGAATATTGTGCAGTTTTTATAAGAATAAAAATTCTGTATTTTAGGATCTACTATTGTAGGAATTCCTTTTTTATTTGCTGCTGCTATTACGCTTTCAATAACTTCAGGAGTAAGTACTCCTTTGTTGTAATCTTGTAAAATAATAACATCAATATCATGCATTAAGCTTTTGGTAAGTGTTAAGAATCCCTCAGCTTGAACGATAGGGTGGGTTTCTTCCTCATCAATTCGTAATTGTTGCTTTTTTTCAGAAATTACTCTAGTTTTTATAGTTGTTTTTCTTTTGTTATTAGAAAGAATTCCTGCTGTTGAAAGCTTAGATTCGTTCATTAATTCTTTAAACAAAACACCTCTATTTCCTGTTCCTATTACTGAGCATAGGATAGGAGTTGCTCCTAAAGCTTTTAAATTTAAAGCAACATTGGCTGCTCCACCTAATCGGTTTTCATGTTTTTTTACTTCTACAACAGGAACAGGCGCTTCTGGAGACATTCTGTTTATTTCTCCCCACATATAAGCATCAATCATAGCATCACCTACAATAATTACTTTTTTATTGTTAAACCCCTGAAATAATGTATTTAAATCCATTAGCTTAATTTTGCTAATTGATTCTTAATTCTTCCCATTGCCTCCATCAATTTATCATCTGCTGCTGCATACGAAATTCTAACACATTCAGGGTTACCAAAGGCATCACCAGCTACAAAAGCAACATAACAACTGTTTAGTAAATACATACAAAAATCATTTGCATTGTTAATGTTAGTAGTGCCGTCAGATTTACCAAAATAATAACTCACATCAGGGAAAACATAAAACGCTCCTTGAGGAATATTACATTTGATTCCTTCAATATTATTTAGTTCATTTAATATCATATCTCTCCTTTTTAGGAAAGTAGCTTTCATATCAGCAGTAACTTCTTTAGGATTGGCAAGCATAGCTGTTTCAGCAGCTTTTTGTGCAATTGCACAAGTTGCTGAAGTTATTTGCCCTTGAATTTTGTTACAAGCTTTTGCTATCCAAAGTGGTGCGCCAATAAAACCAACACGCCAACCTGTCATAGCATATCCTTTACTTACTCCATTGACAGTGACTGTTCTTTCTTTCATGCTAGGGATTGTTCCCATTGAAAAGTGCCCTTCAGTAAAGTTAATATGCTCATAAATCTCATCAGCAACAACATAAATATTAGGATATTTCTCCAGCATTTTTGCGATAGCCTCAAGTTCATCTTTTGTGTAAACCGTTCCACTTGGGTTACAAGGTGAACTGAACATCAATAGCTTAGTGTTGGGTGTAATTGCAGCTTCTAATTCTTCAGGTGTAACCTTAAAATCACTATCAATTGAAGATGGTACTTCAACTGGTACGCCTTCAGCTAGCTTTATGATTTCAGCATAACTTACCCAGTAAGGACAAGGTAAAAGCACCTCATCACCAGGGTTTAGTAAACTCAAACATACATTGGCAAGCGACTGCTTTGCTCCGGTAGAAGTTACAATTTGATCAGCTGTAAATTCTAAATTATTATCTCTTTTGAATTTGGTAATAACAGCGTTTCTTAGTTCAGGTAAACCAGGTACAGGTGTGTAATGAGAGTAATTATCGTCAATTGCTTTTTTGGCTGCTTCTTTTATAAAATCAGGTGTATCAAAATCGGGTTCTCCAAGGCTTAAGGCAATTACATCATGACCTTTAGCTTTAAGTTCTCTACTCATTCGTGCCATTGCTAGGGTTGCTGATTCTGCAAGGCGATTTAGTCTATCTGATACTTTTGTCATGCTTTTTTTATTGTATTTTTTAGAGGTGGCAAATATAGGAAATAGTTGTTGGTTGGTTTTACTAGTTGTTTGATTTTGTTTTCTATTTATAAATTTGTAATTTTGAA
>JABJNS010000170.1 GCA_018664745.1 Flavobacteriales bacterium
ATCACCAACAACAGCTGCTTTATGTGCTTCACTTCCTTTTCTTCCTTGCTCTTCAATCATTTTTTTAGCATTATCCCATGCACCACCAGCATTTGATTGAAAAATTGCCATTAATACTCCACATGTTGTTACACCAGCTAACAATCCTCCTAACATCTCTGGACCACCAATATATCCAACTAATACTGGAACTAATATCGCTAAAAGACCTGGAGTTACCATTTCTTTAATCGAAGCTTTTGTTGATATATCTACACACTTATCGTATTCTGCAACTCCATTGGCAGCATCAAATATTTTTTTATCAGCAGCAGAAGCTTTAGACATATCTGAATCATATTTTCTCATTACTTCCAATGCAGCTTTTAAAGCCGGAATATCTCTAAATTGTCTTCTTACCTCTTCAATCATTGCCATTGCAGCTCTTCCTACAGCATTCATTGAAAGTGCTGAAAAAACAAATGGCAACATTCCTCCAATTAATAAACCTGCCATTATAACTGGCTGAGAAACATCAATTGATTCAACACCAGCAGTTTTCATATATGCAGCAAATAATGCAAGAGCAGTTAAGGCAGCAGAAGCAATTGCAAATCCTTTTCCAATAGCTGCAGTAGTATTCCCAACAGCATCTAATTTGTCTGTTCTTTCTCTAACTTCAGGAGGTAATTCAGCCATCTCAGCAATTCCACCAGCATTATCAGAAATTGGTCCATAAGCGTCAACTGCTAATTGAATTCCTGTATTTGCTAGCATACCAACTGCAGCAATTGCAATTCCGTATAAACCAGCAAAATGATTTGAAACTATAATTGCTGTTGCAATTAAAATAATTGGCAATGCAGTTGACATCATTCCAACTCCTAAGCCAGCAATAATTGTTGTAGCAGATCCTGTTTCAGATTGCTCAACAATTGAATTAACAGGTTTTGTACCTGTTCCTGTATAGTATTCTGTTACTTTTCCTACTAAAAGACCAGCAACTAAACCAGCAATAGTTGCCCAAAAAACTCCCATTGAAGTATATTGCATTCCATCACTTACCCAAGATTCAGGAAGCATTGATGTAATTATAAAGTATGATGCAACTAACATTAGTCCTGCAGAACCAAACTCACCTAAATTTAAAGCAGCGTGTGGAGATCCACCGTCTTTAACTTTAACTAAAAATGTTCCAATAATTGACATAACAATTCCAACTGCAGCTAATACTAAAGGAAGGTATACAGCTCCTAAACCTCCAAAATCACCTCCAAACTCAGGTAATGATGCATATACCGCTCCAAGTACCATTGTTCCAATAATAGAACCAACATAAGATTCAAATAAGTCGGCTCCCATTCCAGCTACATCACCTACATTATCTCCTACATTATCAGCGATAGTTGCAGGATTTAGTGGATGATCTTCAGGAATACCTGCTTCAACCTTTCCAACTAAATCAGCACCTACATCTGCGGCTTTTGTATAAATCCCTCCGCCTACTCTTGCAAAAAGAGCAATTGAGGAAGCTCCAAGAGAAAAACCAGAAAGTACATTTAATACCATATCTAAATTATCATCCCACATCCCCTGATAAATAAATAACAATGAGCTTAACCCAAGAACTCCTAGACCAACAACTCCTAGACCCATTACAGCACCACCAGAAAAAGCAACTTCTAAAGCTTTACCTAGTGAATTTCTAGCAGCCTGAGTGGTTCTAACATTGGCTTTTGTAGCAACTCTCATTCCAATAAACCCAGCTAAAGCTGAACATATTGCTCCAACAATAAATGATACAGCGACTAATCCATGAGACGTGTCTTCATTAGATCCTTTAAAGAATAATAAAATTGCAACTGCAACTACAAAAATAGAAAGTACTTTGTATTCTGCTTTTAAAAATGACATTGCCCCATCAGCAATATTCTTAGCAATTTTAGACATTTTCTCATCTCCCTCATCTTGTTTAGAAACCCATGCGTTTTTCCAAAATACAAATGCCAAAGCTAATACTCCAAATAGTGGTAAATACGATACGATTAAATCCATTGTGTTTTATTTTGTTTTGTTTTGTTTAAAATTTTCGACTGCAAAAATAGTGTTTTTGTTGAAAAAGACATCTTTATCAATAAAATAATACAATTGTAATATTAGAGATATTTATTAGTATTTTATTTTCCAAAACAAGTTTTATTTACTTGGTTTTATATAATTTTGTTAGGAAAGAATAAAGAAAATAAAATATGAATATTTTAGTCTGTATAAGTAGTGTTCCGGACACAACTTCAAAAATAAATTTCACAGAAAATAATACAAAATTTGATAAAAATGGTATTCAATTCGTCATCAATCCTTATGATGAATTTGGCCTAACAAAAGCAATTATGCTTAAAGAAAAAATTCAAGCTAATGTGAGTATAGTTACTGTAGGTGATGCCTCTGTAGAGCCGGTTATGAGAAAAGCTCTTGCAATTGGAGCGGATAAAGCAGTAAGAATTAATATGCACCCAATGGATAGTTTCTCAACTGCCAATGAAATTGCTAGTTATATTAAGCAAAATAATTATGATATTATAATTGCCGGGAAAGAATCTAGTGATTATAACAGTGGAGCTGTTCCTGGTATTATTTCAGAAATATTAGACATCCCATTTGTTAATGCATGCAACGGATTAAGTATTGAAGGAGAAGAAATTAATTTATCTAGAGAAATTGATGGGGGAATTGAAAAAATTCAAACAAAAACACCATTAATTATTGGTGGTCAAAAAGGACTAGTTGAGGAAAGTGAATTAAAAATCCCTAATATGAGAGGCATTATGACTGCAAGAACAAAGCCACTTGAAGTTATTGAAGCAACTACCACTAATCATTTAACTGAATCTATTGAATTTGAAAAACCTAGTGTAAAAGGTGAATGCAAAATGATAGATGAAAATAATATAAGCGAGTTAGTTAATGAACTTCAAAACGTAACAAAAGTTATTTAATTAAATTTAATAAATATGTCAATTACTGTATATACAGAAAACTGGGAAGGAAAATTTAGAAAAAGCACATTTGAAGCTGTATGCTATGCAAGAAAAATTGCTGATATGTCTAATATAGAAGTCAAAGCTATTTCTGTTGGCGAAATAGATGAAAATGAGTTGAAAAAACTATCAAATTTTGGAGCTAATACTATAGTGTCTTACCCAAAAATCAAAAAGAATAACGAAAAAGGGGTTGCCACTATTATTAAAAATGAGTCAGAAAACAGTAGTATCATAATCTTTTCAAATACATTTAATGCTAAAAGTATTGCTCCTCGAGTTTCTGTAAAATTAAATGCAGGATTAATTACGAATGTTATATCTGAGATCAAAAACCTAGAGAAAATATCTGTCAAAAGACAGTCTTTTTCATCTAAAGCAATTGAATCAGTCAGCTTAAAATCTAATTGTGGAGTTATAACAATTTCCCCTAATGCATTCAATGTTATTGAGAATGTTGTATCTTCTAATATAGAAGTGAAAGCAGATGAATTAGATTCTAATATTTCAATTACTGGTAAAGATGTGAATAAAGGAAAAATCTCATTGTCTGAAGCTGAAGTTGTTGTGTCTGCTGGTAGAGGATTAAAAGGTCCTGAAAACTGGAATATGATTGAAGAGCTTGCAGATTGTCTTGGAGCTGCTACAGCATGCTCTAAACCAGTCTCTGATATTGGCTGGAGACCCCACTCAGAACATGTAGGACAAACAGGAAAGGCGATTGCTCCAAATCTATACATTGCAATAGGAATTTCTGGAGCAATTCAACATCTTGCAGGAGTAAATTCATCAAAAATAATGGTAGCTATTAATACAGACCCTGAAGCACCATTTTTCAAAGCAGCAGATTATGGTATTATTGGTGATGCTTTTAATGTGGTTCCAAAGCTAATAGATGAATTAAAAAAAATTAATAATAACTAATTTTGAATTTAATTCAATTAAATATTTCTGCAATTAGACAAAGTGATGCTCAAAACAACGCGTATGTACTCTTACTAAATGAAACTGTCGGAAAAAGACAACTTCCAATAGTTATAGGTTGGTGCGAGGCAAGAGCAATTGCTGTAGCTCTCGACAGTGAAGAAAAACCAGAGAGACCATTAACTCACGATTTATTTAAATCATTTGGAGATAGTTTCAATATTTCTATCAGTAAAGTTGTGATACATAAACTAATTGAAGGAGTTTTTCATTCTACATTTTATTGTAAAAACACCTTATCAAAAGAGGATATTGAAATTGATGCAAGAACATCTGATGCAATTGCAATTGCAATTAGATTTTCATGTCCAATTTTTACATACGAAGATATTTTATCAAGAGCGTCTATATTGAATGTTGGATCATCTGATAAGCAAAGCTCAAAAAAGAAAATTGCAAAAGAAAAAAAGATTAGTATGCATAGTCTAAAAGAACTACAAGAAGCTTTAAAAGAATCAATAAAGATTGAGGATTATGAAAAAGCTTCAGTACTTAGAGATGAAATTAAAAGAAGGACTTCATGAAAAAATATTTAATTATTTTTTTAAGTCTTTTCCTTGTTACTTCACTTTTTGCTGAGGAAGATGTAACAGATTGGACTAATTATTCTTCAAAGTGGTTCTTCTCTGAAATAAAATCTGAAAAATCTAGTAATAAAGAATTCAATAATAAAGATTATTTATTGATCAATGATAATAACACATTTGAGTATATTATTTCTAAAAAAAATCTATTTGCAAAAGGAACTTACTCATGGAATTTGGCTGAAAATTCATTAATTTTTAATTATTCCCTTCCATCTGACACAACAAGAGAATACATAATTGATTACAATGAAGATAAATTAATATTATCTGAAAATAATGTAAATTTTATTTTTTCAAAAAATCCAATTATTACAAAAAGCAAATCAACTTTAACAAATAAACTGTTTCGTGGACTAATTGGTCTAATCTCATTGATTTTAATTGCATTTATGTTTAGTAGAAATAAAAAAAATATAAACTGGAATTTAGTAG
>JABJNS010000171.1 GCA_018664745.1 Flavobacteriales bacterium
AAAGAGCATATACGCCAATGACTATTCGTTTTTTCATTTTGCAAGCCCAATACAGAAGTACAGTCGACTTTAGCAATGAAGCATTACAAGCAGCCGAGAAAGGATTTACAAAACTGATGAATGCCATGGAAACTTTAAGTGAACTTTCAGCATCTGATACTTCTACTTATGATGTAAATGCTCTGGAAAGAAATTGCTACACAGCAATGGATGATGACTTTAATACTCCAATTCTAATTGCACATTTATTTGATGGAGTAAGAATAATCAACTCAGTAAAAGACGGTAAAGAAAGTTTAAACTTGGCTGATTTAGAAAAAATGAAATCCATTTTTAATTCTTTTGTTACGGATATTCTAGGGCTTATATCCCCTAAAGAAAGTAGCGGAAACGACCTAACCAATGAAGTAATGGAGTTGGTTTTACAACTAAGAGGAAACGCAAAAAAGAATAAAGATTTCGGAACTGCCGATTTGATTAGAGATGAGTTGGATAAAGTAGGGATTCAGATAAAAGACGGTAGAGAAGGAAGTAGTTGGGAGGTAAAATAGATAATAGTTGTTGGTTGCTAGTTTTTAGTTGTCAGAAAAAAATGAATACACAAAGAATAAAATATATGTCATATCGAACCTTGCGTGAGATATCTACAATTTCCTTAATTTTAATTTCTGTGCTTTTTAATACTACTCAAACTACAGCCCAAAATGTATACGCCAATTTTGACATTACAACCTCTTGGCTAGATTTTGAAGAAGTAATTGATGTTTGGACAAAATATGTGCAATCAGAAGATGATAGTATTGCTTCACAGTATTGGAATAAAAATGAAGTAGAAAAATACGGATATCTTGCTTATAACCTAAACAAACTCGCCCTAAGTCCTAACTTTTTAGAAATGGTAAAATGGGGGAATGTTCAAATTATGTCTATTCGAAAAATTGATGAATACTACAAAATAAAATCTCATATCTACTGGGAAAGAAATGATAGCATTAGAACCATGATGTATATTAATGTATATACTAAAAAAGATCAAAATGGGGATTACAAACTATATAACGCCTTTCCTATAAATTTAAAGAAATATTGGAATAAAGAAACGGTTGGGTACATTCACTTCTATTTCCCTAAATACCATCAGTTTGATAAAGTAAAAGCCATCAAACAGAATAATTTTATAACAACAACTTTACCTGAAATTTTTGGGACAAAACCTGATACTGTTCATTATGTATTTGCTGATACACAAAAAGAAATGCTTGAGGTAACGGGAATTGATTTTTTAGTTGGAGGAAGTGGAACAGAAAAACCAACAGGAAAAGCAAGTAAATCAAATAACTATGTGCACTGTAGTGGCGTAGGAGAATATTACCCTCATGAGCTATTTCATATCTTTGAACAAAGTAAAAAATATAATTATCGTCATTCCTGGATTAGTGAAGGTATTGCTACTTTCCTTGGGGGAAGTAGAGGAAAGCCTCTTGCTTGGCATATTAAAAAGGCAAATCTCTATTTTAAAAACCACTTAGAAATCAACCTTTCTGAAATGATTAATTTAAGAAATAAACATATAGATGAGTATACAGGATTTACTTATGTTTTAGGAGGAACTATTATTCAGCTAATCCATGAAAAAGGGGGTTGGGATTTAGTCAAAGAATTTATAACGAATAAAGGAAATAATGATGAGTATTACAAAGGCATTGAAGATGTTTTAGGTGTTCCTCAAAAAGAACTCAACACTTATATAAGAAACGAACTTAATAGATTATCTACAAAATGAGAATAATCATAATCATATCCACCTTATTTATTCTTGCTTGTTCTACAGAACCTCAGCAAAAAACTAAGCCTACAAAAAAACCAAAAGCAAAAATTGAAGTCCCTACTTTTAATGCAGATTCTGCTTATTATTTTGTAGAAAAACAAGTAAGTTTTGGTCCGAGAGTAATTTCTAGCAAAAGCTGGAAAAACTGTGCTGTTTGGTTAGAAAAAAAATTCAAAACTTATACTCCAAATGTAATTGTACAAGAAGCCCCAATCAGAACTTATGATGGCAAAAATCATATGCTAAAAAATATTATTGCAAGTTTCTCCCCAGAGAAAAATAATAGAGTTGCTCTATTTGCCCATTGGGACAGCAGACACATTGCCGACCATGATACTGAAAACCAAAGCAGCCCAATACTGGGAGCAAATGATGGAGGAAGTGGAGTTGGAGTTTTAATAGAACTAGCAAGACAATTCAGTAAAAAAAATCCTAAAATAGGTGTTGATATTATACTTTTTGATGCTGAAGATTATGGTCAACCTGAAAATTCCAACTACCCACTTATGCAAGATTCTTGGTGCTTAGGTTCACAGTATTGGAGCAAGAACCCTCATAAACAAAACTACTTTGCTAGATATGGTATTTTGCTAGATATGGTAGGGGCAAAAGATGCTACTTTTAGGCACGAACAAATCTCCTTTTATTATGGCTCAAGTATCTTACAAAAGGTATGGCGTAAAGCCAATCGATTGGGTTTTGGAAAGTATTTTGTATTTGAAAATGCTCAACAAATAGTTGATGACCATTTGTATGTAAACCAAATTACTGGAATTCCTACTATTGATATTATTGAGTATGATCCAGCCACTGAAAGTAATTTCAACAAGCATTGGCACACTCACAGAGATGATATGAAGAATATCGATAAAGAAACTCTTAATGCTGTTGGGCAAACTATTTTGGATGTTATTTATCATGAGTAAACTAAAAAATACCCTCATTCTTTCAGCTTTAATTTTCTTATTCTCTTGTGGTAAAAATAAAATCAAGCGCTATGAGCAAAATTTAGAAACTCTTAAACTACTAGTTGATAATATCAATAATTATTATGAAAGTAGCGATAGTTCAGCTTTAGATATTAGCCAATATTTCACATCAGATTTTACTTTCTTTTCTTTTACTGCTGGTTCTCCAAAAGGGGTTCCTGCATCTTTTACAGAATATCAAGATGGAATACTTTCACAATTAAAAAAAAATGGTTTCTCCATAAAAATTGGACATTCTATTTATTTGCCAGGTATTGATGAGAATACTTATGAAATTGATGGTAGTGTAAGGGTTTATTCTAAAGCAACTATAAGTAGAGAAAATACAGTTGAACTCTCGGCTTATCGTACAGTTAATTTCAAAAATGGAAAAATTTCAGGGATTTGGGAGTGGGCAGATTATGGAGGGGCAATCAAGCAGATTTATGAGTAGTATTAAATAATAATCTATAATTTTTCAACATAAAAAAACTACTACTCGTTTTTATTACACTAACAACACTTACTAATGTGAGCTATTCTTCTTTTCCAATTACGGAAAATAATACTGTATTAACTGATCAAAATCTTTTTATTTTAGTCCCGAATGATGAGGAACAAGAAGAGCCTTCATGGATGCTATTCATCTACATACTAAATGCTATTATTTTGATTATTGGTTTTTACTTTCTAATCAGAACCATATGGCGTGCATGGGGTAAAAGAAAATGGTGGGTAATGAAACTATTACCTTTGTTATTATTGATTTCATTACCAACATTTCTGTCTGCACTTGGAATCTTAATTTCAATACCATTATTACTATTATTAGGACTGATAATGCTTATAAGGAAATTGATGGGGAAAACTATTCTCTGGTAGTATTTAAATAAAGTCGTTCTACTTTTTTTTTTGCCCACTCAGTTCTTCTTAAAAACTTTAGGCTTGATTTGATAGATGGATTAGAGTTGAAGCAATTAATTCTTATCTCCTGTCCTAGTTCTTCCCATCCATATTCTGCTACCAGAAATTCAAGGATATCAACTAATCTTTTTGCATGCAAAGGGTTGTTTGGTTGTTGTTCTCTACTCCCCACAGCCTTGTATGTATAGTATTTCAAAGTCCGAAACTATTAAG
>JABJNS010000172.1 GCA_018664745.1 Flavobacteriales bacterium
GCTCATCATTTTTCTTTAAACTAAAGGTGATATTGTTTAAATCTAAATCAGATTTATCAATAAAAGTTCTGCTAATTTGTGCTGAGCCATCAAAGCCTTTTGCTTTTTCCCAAGGTAAACCTTTTGCTTTGCATTCTTGCTGAACATCTCGAGCAGTAAAATCAATTCCTAAACCAATTTGAGAGTAGTATTTATGTGCAAACTGCTCTTCAATATGTTTTCCGGTTTTGTTTATTCTAATCACTAATTCCACCTCATAGTGAATATCGTCCGAAAAATGAGGGATAAAGAAGGGGTGGCCTTTGGGTTGTATAGCTGTATCAGGCTTTAGGAAAAATAAAGGCTCAATAGGAATAGCATTGCCTAATTCCTTAGCATGATTTACATAATTACGACCAATACAAATTATTTTCATGATTAACCTTTAAACTTTTTTTGTAATTTCATTTTGGTTGCAAAATTACGCATCACATTTTTAGTGTACAAAGGGAAGTCTGCTTGATTAATCCAAGAAAAATACCCAGGATTATCTTTCCAGATTTGTGCCAATGTTACATCACGATATTTTCCAAAACTAAGTACTTCTGCTCCTTTTTCATTAAACCTTACAAATCCTGCCATATCAGCAAATTTACCACCTCTTTGTGAAAATTCTGAAAGTGAATTGATATCATTATCTAGCTCATCATATTTATCTACTTGTGCCAATAAAATTTCATATGTTGCATTGGTATCTGCTTCAGCAGAGTGGGCATTAGTCAAGTCCTTATCACAATAAAATTTATAGGCTGCAACTAGGGTTCTTTGTTCTAGTTTATGGAATATATTTTGAATATCAACTGCTTTTCTATTCTCCATATCAAAATCAACACCTACTCTTAAAAACTCCTCTGCCAATAAAGGAATATCAAATCTATTGGAGTTGAATCCTGCTAAATCACAATTATGAATTAGTGCTGAAATTTCAGGAGCAAGCGTTTCAAAAGTAGGCTCGTTTGCCACTTTTTCATCTGATATTCCGTGTATAGCTGTTGTTTCAGCAGGGATAGGGATAGTAGGATTCACTAACCAAGTTTTACTTTCTTTATTTCCATTGGGAAAAACTTTTAAAATAGAAATTTCTACAATTCTATCTTTTGCAACTTGTACTCCAGTTGTCTCTAAATCAAAGAATACAATTGGTTTTTCTAGTTTTAAATTCATAGGGTAAAGGTAATTAGTTGTTATGAATAGTTGGCAGTTGTTAGTAAAAGAATTCAACAAAAAAGGGCAGCAATTAATTGCCACCCTTTATATTGTTTATCCAATCAGTATTAAACTGTTTGTGTAGTATCAAATTGTTCTAAGTAATCTTTTACTTTGCTTACAAATTGTCCTCCTAAAGCACCATCAACAACCCTATGATCGTATGATAATGATAAGAACATCATATGACGAATTGCAATAACATCTCCTTCAGCAGTTTCTAAAACAACAGGTTTCTTTTTAATAACACCACAAGCCATAATTGCTACTTGAGGTTGGTTGATAATAGGAGTTCCCATTAAATTACCAAAAGTACCTACATTAGTCATAGTAATTGTACCTCCTTGAATATCATCTGGCTTTAATTGTCCGCCTCTTGCTCTTGTTGCCAAATCATTAACTGATTTAGTGATACCAATTAAGTTCTTGTTTTGAGTTTCTTTAATAACAGGAACAATTAAGTTTCCATCAGGTAAAGCAGCAGCCATACCAATGTTTACATTTTTATGAATGTGGATATTCGTTCCATCCACAGAAACATTAATCATAGGGAAATCCTTAACGGCTTTAGCCATTGCCTCAATAATAATAGGAGTGAAGGTAATGTTTTGTCCTTCTCTCTTTTTAAAGTCAGCTTTCACTGAGTTTCTCCAGTTTACTATATTTGTCATATCAGCCTCAACAAAAGAAGTAATATGTGCTGAAGTTTGTTTTGACATAGTCATGTGAGCAGAAA
The DNA here is from genome assembly GCA_018664745.1 of Flavobacteriales bacterium. Lineage (GTDB taxonomy): Bacteria > Bacteroidota > Bacteroidia > Flavobacteriales > BACL11 > UWMA-0277. The sequence continues at coordinate 1,982 of JABJNS010000172.1, forward strand.
TAAGTTTTCTCATTCTGTCCATCTCTACAATCTCAGTACCACCCGTATTCGGGATGTTTACTGGAGTATGTGCTGGTGCAGCTGCTTTAGGTGCAGGAGCAGCCTTTTTAGTTTCAGTTTTAACCGGAGCTGCAGCAGGTGTTGTTCCTCTAGTTTTTAAGTAAGAAACCATATCTGACTTTGTTACTCTACCATCTTTCCCGCTTCCAGGAATAGTTTCTAATTCAGCCATTTCAATTCCTTCTTCACTAGCCATGCTTCTTACTAATGGAGAATAGAATCTATCACCATCATTACTAATGGTTGTTGTATTATTTTCAATTGTTTCAGTTACTGCTTGTTCTACTACTTTTGCAGCTACTGGTGCAGGTGTAGCATCTTTTACTGCTGGAGGATCCTCTCCACCTTCTGTTTCTAATATAGCAAATGGCTCACCAACTTGTACTACATCATCTGCTTCAAATAACATCTCTACTAGTTTCCCTTCATGTGTTGAAGGAACTTCTGAATCTACTTTATCAGTAGCTATCTCAACAATAGTTTCATCAAGCTCAACCATTTCACCAACTTCCTTAGTCCAAGAAATTATAGTTGCTTCCGAAACACTCTCACCCATTTTGGGCATAATCAATTCTACTCTAGCCATAATCTTTTAAATTTTTGGCAAAATTAAGAAAAGAAAAGAAATTCTAACTATTTTGCTAAGGAGTTTTCATAAGGCATTCTACTAGATAAGGCAGTTCCTAAAGTGAGTTCGTCAGTATATTCTAATTCATCACCAATAGCAATTCCTCTTGCAATTGAAGATATTTTAATGTCACTATCTTTCAATCTTCTGAAAAGGTAATAATTAGTTGTATCTCCTTCCATAGTAGTGCTTAGTGCAAAAATCACTTCCTTTACTTTACCATTATCTACTTTGGAAATAAGTTGTTCTATGCGTAAATCATTTGGTCCTACACCATCCATAGGTGAAATTAGTCCACCTAAAACATGGTAAACCCCTTTGAATTGCATAGTATTTTCAATAGCCATCATTACTCGGATATCCTCTACCACACAAATTAGAGATTTATCCCTTTTTTCACTAGCACAAACCTCACAAAGTTCAGTGTCAGAAATACTATAACATACTGTGCAGTAATTAATGTTATTGATGAGTTGGATGAATGAATCTCCAAATTGTTCTACTTTGTTTTTTTCTTGTTTTAGCATGTGCAGTACTAGGCGCAAGGCTGAGCGCTTTCCAATTCCTGGAAGACGAGAAAGGTGCTCAACTGCATTTTCAACAAGTTTAGATGGAAAATTCATTTTGCAAATGTACTATTAATGCAGAATACTTTTAGTTTTGTGAAAAACAAATTTATATGTCATCAACTTTAATTATTAGCGTAATCATTATCTACTTTTTAGTATTAGTTGGAATTTCATTTCTAACAGGAAAATCTGATAGTAATGCCTCCTTTTTTAGTGGAGATAAACAATCGCCTTGGTATATTGTTGCCTTTGGAATGATTGGTGCATCTTTATCAGGAGTGACCTTTATTTCCGTTCCTGGATGGGTGGCAACTAGTGAGTTTTCATACATGCAAATGGTTTTGGGATATCTGTTGGGTTATTTTGTTATTGCTACTGTTCTAATGCCTCTTTATTACAGAATGAGCTTAACTTCTATTTATGGGTATTTAAAAGGTAGATTTGGTATTTCATCCTACAAAACAGGCGCTATATTCTTTTTGATTAGTAGAGTTATAGGAGCGTCTTTTAGGCTTTATTTGGTAGCCAATGTATTGCAAATGGCAATTTTTGATGCTTGGGGAGTTCCTTTTGAAATGACAGTAGTGGTTACTATCTTGCTAATATGGGTATATACTTTCAGGAGTGGTATAAAAACAATAATCTGGACGGATACCTTGCAAACCTTATTTATGCTTTTAGCAGTAGGTTTAAGTGTATATTTAGTATCTGTTGATATGAACTTAAGCTTGTCTTCTTTAGTTAGTACTGTAAAAGCAAGTGATTATTCGCAAATATTCTTTTGGGAAGGGAAACAGCATTTTGTAAGGCAATTTCTATCAGGAGCATTTATAGCAATTGTAATGACAGGGCTTGATCAAGATATGATGCAGAAAAACCTAAGTTGTAAAAGTTTAGGGGATGCACAAAAAAATATGTTTTGGTTTAGTATTGTTTTAGTCTTTGTTAATTTATTGTTTTTATCTTTAGGGGCATTACTTTATATGTATGCAGAAACGCATGGGATATCATTTACTAGAGCTGATGATTTATTTCCAGCTGTAGCTTTAAATGGAGGGCTTGGAATATGGGTAGGGGTGCTATTTATTTTAGGATTGATTGCTGCCGCATATTCTAGTGCTGATTCGGCATTAACCTCATTAACAACCTCATTTTGTGTAGATTTATTAGGGTTTGATGAGCATGCAGGCACAAAAGAAATCAAGCAAAGAAAATTAGTGCATTTTGGATTTTCAATCCTCTTAGTATTAGTGATTTTGGTGTTTAAAGCAATAAATGATGATAGTGTAATCTCAGCATTATTTAAGGTAGCAGGTTATACTTACGGCCCTTTATTAGGAATGTATGCTTTCGGATTGTTTACAAAGATTAATGTAAGGGATAAATGGGTACCTTTGGTAGCAGTTTTATCTCCTGTAGTTTGTTATGTAATTCAGTTATATATTCCTTTTGGATTTGAATTATTGATACTTAATGGCGCGATTACTTTTGTGGGATTGTACTTGCTAAAAAAGTAGACACTATTAAATAAATGTACCACACTCTTTTTATTACATAATTGACTCTTTGTGTTGCGTAACTGACACTTGGTAGAGGATTTCACACTCTTTGTGTACCGTAACTGAGAGTCGGTAGAGGATTTCACACTCTTTATGTTGCGTATCTGACTCCCAAATAAACATACCGCACTCTTTGTGTTGCGTAACTGACTCCTTGTAGAGGGTTCCACACTCTTTAAAAAAGCGAAACTGAATAAAAATACAGCATTTTTTTTTGTTTAGTAAAACTTAAACAATACCAATAGTAATAAATGATAGCCCCCTCCCTAAAACAGGGGAGCAGTTTAGGGTAGTTTTTTTGTTTTTAAAAAATAATGAAAACCACCTTTTATTTTTTAATATGAATTACGAAAACTATTTACTAACTTTGAGCAAAGTTATTCCACTTTACTATGAAGACGTACAATACTTATTTAAACCAAAAGTAGTTCCTATCCATAAATACCCTTGTTTGTCTTCACATAAAGTAAGTGCAGTGTTGGAAGATAGTCCATTAGTTTTATTAAGTAATTTATAAGACAACTCTTGAGCAGAAATTAAGTTTGATAACAAGAAAAATGAAAGTAGGAATAGTTTATTCATGTTGTAAAACTATACATCTTTTTGTAAACCTCAAAATAATTGATTTATCGTATTCAAATACAGAATTAAAGTATGCTTTTGTTTATTTATCGTTATTTTTTAGAATAAAAAAAGCCAAGCAAATGCTCGGCTTTAATCTAATATCTCAATACTAAAATCTAGTTTTAATTTGCAATCTACCTAGCAAACCTCATTTTATAAGCAGCATTTACTTTTCCTTTGCTTATATCCATTAGCTTTCCTTTTATCATTCTTTTGCGCAAAGCCGTCAATTTATCAGTAAATAATACTCCATCAATATGGTCATATTCATGTTGAATAACACGGGCCGTTAAGCCACTGTAAGTATCAGTATACTTTTTGAAATTTTCATCCATATACTCAATTGTAACAGTTGATTTTCTACTTACATCTTCCCTAACTTCAGGAATAGATAAACAACCTTCATTAAAGTCCCATTCCTCTCCTGTTTCTTCAATAATCCTAGCATTGATGAAAGCTTGTTTCACTATTACTTCCTCTGTTTCTTCTTCATCTTCAACAAAAGGAGTAGTATCAATTAAAAACAAACGAATTCCTTTATTAATCTGTGGTGCAGCAAGTCCTACTCCATAAGCTTCATACATAGTTTCCCACATATTTGCTAAAAGGGTTTCTAACTCAGGATATTCAGGTGTAATATCTACACATTTCTTTCTTAAGATTGGTGCTCCAAAAGCAACTATTGGTAATATCATTATAAAATTGATTCAATAATTTGATCTATACTCATTCCTTCAGCTTCAGCTTTGTAATTCTTTACAATCCTGTGGCGTAAAATAGGTTTAGCAACTGCTTTTACATCCTCAATATCAGGAGCATATTTTCCATTTATTGCAGCATGACATTTTGCAGCCATTAGCATAAATTGTGAAGCTCTTGGTCCTGCACCCCACTCAATAAATTGTTTTACAACATCAGCAGCTTTATCAGAATTTGGCCTAGTTTTAGCCACTAAACTTACAGCATATTGCAATACATTATCAGTAACAGGTAATTTTGTAATAACCTCTTGATACTGCATAATTTGTTCAGCCGACATAATTGTGTTTAAAGTTATATTGCTTTTAACAGTAGTCTGCTTTACAATTTGCAATTCTTCTTCATAAGTAGGATAATCCAATATGACATTAAACATAAATCTATCCAATTGTGCCTCAGGTAAAGGATAAGTTCCTTCTTGTTCAATAGGATTTTGAGTTGCCAATACAAAGAAAGGTTTATCCAAAGCATAACGAGTTCCTGCATTAGTTACCGAACGCTCCTGCATAGACTCTAATAAAGCTGATTGTGTTTTAGGAGGAGTACGGTTAATTTCATCTGCCAGAATAATATTAGAAAATAAAGGTCCTTTTACAAACTTAAAGTTTCTGTTTTCATCTAGTATTTCAGCTCCAACAATATCTGATGGCATCAAATCAGGTGTAAATTGAATACGATTAAAATTAAGACCTAGAGAGTCAGAAATAGTTTGTACCAATAAGGTTTTTGCCAATCCAGGAACACCAACTAAAAGACAATGCCCATTACAAAAAATAGAAATCAAAACCTGTTGAACAACATCCTCCTGTCCTACTATTACTTTTGCTATTTCATTTTTAAACTCATTGTATTTAACAACAAAATCGTCAACTGCTTTAACTTCATTACTCATATTATTTACTCCATTTATTTGCAAGATTACACTCCTCAAGGCTATCAGATAATCTTATGTAAGTTCTTGCAATTGTTTTATTTACCCACTTCTCTAGTACTTCTTGTTGTTTTGAATTGATTGAATATTCTTTAATCTTAGCAAAGTCATCAACCAAATTTGCTTTATGTTCCTCCTTTCTTTTATTCAATCTTAAAATACGGTATGCCTTTTTTTCATCTTGCATTTGTATTACAGCAGGAGAAGAAATATCTCCTTCACTTAATTGATCAACAATTAAACGCAAAGCAGGAGCCATATCATCAAGAGTATGTAAAGTTGACATAGTATTTGGGTTCAATAACAAACCTCCATTAGCCTTATTCTCATCATCAGAATATTTAGTTACTGCATCATCAAAAGTAATTATCCCATCATTAATTTCTTTAGCAATATTATCCATTTTTTGTTTTGCTGCATATAAAGCTGTTGCATTTACTTTAGCTTTGATAAGGATATGTCTTACATTTATTTGCTCTCCTCTCCTTTCAATCAATTGTACAATATGATAGCCAAATTGAGACTCTACAACTTCTGATATTTCACCTTCTTTTAAACGAAAAGCAGCTCTTTCAAATTCAGGAACTAAATCCCCTCTATTTACAAAACCAAGCTCTCCTCCATTAGTTGCTGAACCAGGATCATCAGAATATAAAGTAGCCAACATCTTAAAATCTTCTCCATTGTACACTCTATCTCTAAAACTATTTAGCTTTGATCTAATCTTATCTTTTTGCTCAGTTGTAATTTCTGATTTTATTACAATTTGTGCCACTTCAACTTGAGTTGGCATAGTTGGAATCTCAGCATCAGCAAGTAAACTATATACCTCTTTTACTTCAGCAGGAGTTACTTTTATAGCTGAAGTAAGCTGAGCTTGCATTCTTTGTGCTAAAAATTGATCCTCTATAACTTTAGTAAGTTCTAATTCAATTTTATCAATTGACTTTCCAAAATAATCTTCTACTTTTTTAGCTGAACCTAATTGACTTTCAAAATAAGATAGTCGCGTATCAATCTCAGCTTCAATCTCTTCATCTGATACAACTAAACTATCAATCCTTGCCTGATTAATCATTAATTTTTGGAATAATAAATCCTCAATAATTTGACATTTTATTTCATTAGATTGAATATTTCCTTGCGATAGATATTGTAGATATTGTGATTCTATTTCTGATGTAAGGATAATTTCATCACCAATTACAGCCTCAATTTTATCAACTGATTGAGCCGAAAGCCCTAAATGAAATGAAGCTAACAATAGAAAATAATAAATTTTATTCATTAGTATATTTTAATTTTTTTCAAAGCTAAACCATTCCGATACAATTCATCTTCAAGTTGCTTTAAATATTGTATTTTATTTTTATTTAATAGTACATTCCGAATTTTCTCGCGTTCCAAGGCTAACGGACTAATACTTCCTTTTATTTGAAAATCCTTAATATAAATATAATAGCGGTATTGCTCGTCTTCCAACCAAACTCCTTTAGTATGTGCTAAAAAGTATTCTTCTTCAGTAATTAATTCAGGAAGTTTTTCATTGATAGTTGAAAAATACTGCCAATTACTATCTGCTAAATAGTATTCTTTAGCAAACTGCTTACAGTAGTCAGATAATTCCTCAATTGAGGCATCTTTTTCTGATTTATACCACTTGGATAAACTTTTTAATTTAGGTGCGGATTTATCAACCACAATGTACCTTCCTTTAAAGATATTTTTTAATAATTTAAATTCTTCCTTATATTGATTATAGTAATCAATCACAGCTTGTGATGTAATAGTAGTGTCAAAGTTTTGATTGATTAACTCTTGCTGATAAGCATAAATTAAAAGAGAAGAACGGTACTCTTTGATTTGCTTCTCATAATCCAACAAATCACTACTCAAGTTTATCTCAGCATGATAAATCATAAGCTGTTTCCTAATCCAAAGATTCATATAACGATCAACAAAAAATGCACTATCTTCACTAGCTTCTGGCATCTCCTTTATTACATCAGAAAGCAATAAATCTTTTTCATTTCCACTTGCTAGAACTCTTTTTTTATTATCATTAAAGCAAGCTGCAGCACACATTAAAAATACTAATAATATAAAAACTTGCTGTTTTCTCATTGATTACTTAATAAGCGAATAAAGAACTTCTTTATTAATACTTACAATATATTTTTCTTGTAATGATGCAATCCATTCTGCTTCTAAAGTATTCTGATAATCAGAAATCACCTTCCCTCTTGTTTCGTTCAATTCCTTTTTTCCTGCAGCTAATACCTCATGAATATCAACAATAATATAACTACCATCTTTAGTTTTAATATCACCAGAAATTCCAACTTTCCAATTTACTGAATCAACATATTCATTTTCTCCTTTTATAAATTTATTAGCATTTATTTGTAAGCTTAAAGGCGCATCTTCATTTGCTATTTCTAATATCTCAGCATCAGAAATATTTCCTCTATGCTTTTTATAAATAGCTCTTTTCACACGCTTTGCAGTTGCTAAATCAATACAACTATATACAGTAGCATCTACTCTGTTTTCCCACATATAATTACCACTATTTTTAGTGTAGAAATTTTGTAACCCAACTGTATCCTCCACTGCCTTAGTCCATACCTTAGCATTAGTTAAATCAAACAACAAAATCCCTTCACGGTATTCTTTCAACAAAGCTTTATACTCAGGATATTTTGTTTCTAACTGACTTTCTTCATAAGCTAATAATTCTTCATTCACAAAAGCAGTGTACATAGCATCAATATCACTTCCTTCATTTTGATTCAATAAGATATATTCTTCAAA
>JABJNS010000173.1 GCA_018664745.1 Flavobacteriales bacterium
AATTATTTATAGTTTCATTTTCTTATTTGTTGTCGCAATTACTAATAAAAAAGCAAGAATAATTCAAATTGCTTTAAGTGTTGCAATATTATTTATGGGAATGCAGATAGATGAACAAAATTTCACCAAGCAACAACAGTATTTTATTGTATATGATATACCTAAGGAAAGGGCTATTGATTTTGTAGATGGCAATCAAAACTATTTTATTGCTTCTGATAATTTAAATAATGACAAAAGTAAAATGCGTTTTCATATTCAGCATTTTAGGTGGGAGAGGAGGGTGATAAACTCTAGCTTAGTTTCTGCTGATTTTAAGGCTAATAATTATTTTAGGAAAGAGAATTATATTCAGTTTTTTGATGAGAAAATACTGCTTTGGGATAAGAATTTTGTAAAACCAATTAATTCTTTACTACTTGACTATATTATTGTTTCAGGAAAAGGAAAACTAGAGTTAGAAAATATTGAATGTAAACTGCTTATTATTGATTCTACAGTACCCAAATATAAATGGGAACAAATAAAAAAGGAATGCCTTAAATGGGACATTCCTTTTTATAATGTAAACACGAAAGGTGCTTTTCTAAAACTAAAACTTAATACTATTGATTAATTTTCTTTTGTTAATCCAAGAAGTATTTCCTTTTCTTTGGTTTGTGTTTTTGCTAGTAAACCCATTTGGATCTCTTGTGTGATAGGCTTTAAAAATAAAATCTATATCATAGTCAACACCATTTTCAGTAAAAGTTTCGTTTCCTTCAACTTCATGTATTAGGTTTGTCTCAGTTACACTTATTATCTCCCCAATAATTACTGTATCAGTTGTTACTGTTACAGTAGTTCCTGATTGTACCCAAGTACCACTATCTACAAGATTATTATTGTTGTCCCAGAATTTTACTTCTCCATTCCCCCAGAACTTTTGCACTACATGATCCATTGAGTCTGGATTATTTTCTGTTTCAGTCCAAGTTGAGTCCATAAACACTACTCCTCCCATAGAAACTACTGCATGCATTGTTATTTCTTCTGAATCAGTAATCCAAGTGCCTCCTACAATTCCAAAAATACAAGAACCATCATCATTTGTGGCGGTTGGATCATAGTTAGTAGCAATGGCATCTGTACAACCACTTAAAACTGTTGGTGCTGTAATATCATCTTCTTCTTTACAAGCAGAAAAGACGATAGAAACTGCTAATAGTGCGTAAAACATTTTTTTCATAATTAAATATGTATTAGTTAATATTCAGCAAAGCTAAGTTATTGAAAATAAAGAGTTATGCTAAGCATAGTACTTTTGATTTTACTAGAGAAAAAGAAAAGAATTTCTTATGAAAATACAATTTTTACAACAAATTAAATTGACTCAAATGATGCGTAAAATGTTTCTTTTGGAAGAGTAACCATTGTTCAGCTGTTAATTCTCCAAAAAAGGGATGTATGGATTTAAAGTCAGTATTTTCACTTAAGAAGATTAGCATAGCATTGCTAGATTCTAGTAACTCTTCTTTTAACTGCTCAACATCCTCAGTTATGCCATCCTCAAAGTTATAACCAATATCTTTTGGAATTTTTATTCCTCTACTAATGGCTTTATCGGTATATAAAAAGGCAATAGCTTTTTCAATGTTCTTTTCTTTAATGAGTAATTTAGTATTTCCTAAATGCATCATTTTACTACTTTGTATTAAATGAATAATCATTTGTTTAGCAGTCATAATTCCCCATTCAGCTTTGCTATCTGCTTTTAATTTTTCTAAAGCATTAACTAGGATAGAAGTAAAAAATATATTTAGCCCCTTTTCCATTCTCTCTGTTCTTTTTCAGTTAGGAAAGTCCAAGCAACAATTCTACTAATTTTATTAGCTGTAGTCATATGAATTGTCTTTACATCTTTTGCTCCATATTTTTCCAATGAACTGTAAAATCTATTTAAGTTTCTTTCATTGGAAACTAATGAACTAAACCATAAGCAGTTTTCAGCATACTTTATACTTTCAACAATCATATTTTGTATAAACTGCTTTTCTCCTCCTTCACAAATCATTTCATCTACCATTCCAGAAAAGTTGAGTTGTACCGTTTTTAATTTTTTCCCTGTAAGATTCCTTACTTTTCTCATACTTCCTTTTTCTGCATCTTTTTTTGAAGCATGAAAAGGAGGGTTGCAAATTGTTATATCAATTTTATCAACTTCATTAATAATACCTTTAAAGATTTGGTTTTTATTTTCTTGAAAACGAAAATCAACTTTGTCTTTTAAGCTAGGATTTGAGCTTACTATTTTTTTAGCTGTTGCAATTGATTTCCTGTCAATATCGGATGCAATAAAATTCCAGTTATATTCACTTATTCCTATTATAGGATAAATACAACTTGCACCAACACCTATATCATAACAAGTAATATCATCATTTTTTCCAAGCAAATCAGCCATATAGTGTATATAGTCAGCTCTTCCAGGGATAGGAGGGCAAAGGTTGGTGTCAGGGAATTTCCAGAATTTAATGCCATAATAATGGTTCAATAATGATTTGTTAAGTAGCTTTACAGCAATAGGGTTTGTGAAATCAATTGTTTCAATCCCAAGTTTATTGATTTTGATATACTTCCCTAAATCTGGATTTACTTTTACTAATGCAGCTAAATCGTACTGACTTTTGTTTTTGTTTCTAGGATGTAATGTTGTTTTTTTACTTTCGGTCATTTTAACCTTTCTTTACAAATTCTGATTTCAGTTGCATAGAACCAAAGCCATCAATTTTACAGTTGATGTTATGTTCTCCTTCAGTTAGGCGGATGTTTTTTACTTTAGTACCTGATTTTACTGGTTTAGGAGCACCTTTTACGGGAAGGTTTTTGATA
>JABJNS010000174.1 GCA_018664745.1 Flavobacteriales bacterium
CATTAAGGGAGTAATTTTCTTTTCTTTCTTCTTCTTAGCTGCCAAAAATTTATTCTTTAATTTTGCAACAAATATAAGTGATGAAAAAGTTAAAAAACAAAGATTTACAAAGAATAAATGTTGAAGAGTTTAAAAGTGCTAAGAAAACACCCATTACCATTGTACTAGATAATGTAAGAAGCGCACTAAATGTCGGCTCAGTATTCCGTACTTCTGATGCTTTTTTAATTGAGAACATCATTTTATGTGGGATTACTGCCCAGCCACCTAATAAAGATATTCGCAAAGCTGCACTTGGGGCAACTGATTCTGTGAACTGGTCTTTTGAAAAAAATACAATTGATGCTGTTTCAAAATTAAAAGAAGATGGCTACCATATTATGGGAATTGAACAAGCTGATAAATCATCAAAACTAAATGATTTTACACTACCCAATAAACCTATTGCAATTATTATGGGAAATGAAGTAAAAGGAGTTTCTCAAGAAGTAATTGATATTTGTGATGAAGTAATGGAAATTCCACAATTCGGAACAAAACACTCCCTAAACATTTCAGTAACTACCGGTATTGTTATTTGGGAATTATGGAGAAGATTAAATGGTTAATTAGCAATTTCAAAATCAACTCTTCTATTAATTTCTGCTAAAGTATTTTCTTTAACCATCCCTTCTAATCCTCCACTAATCTGTGTAGCATCTGACAAAGGGTTTTCTTCTCCTTTAGTAATTGCAGAGAGTCTATTAATATCTACATTATAATTAACTACTAGATAATTTATAACTGCATTTGCTCTTTTTAAACCTAATCTTTTATTAAATCTTGGAGTCCCAATATTATCGGTATGCCCAACAACATTCAATTTAATATCAGGGTTATTCTTAAGCATTAGAGCCATGGTTGCTATTCTATTCTCGTTAGAATTTCCAACAATTGCACTTCCTAAATTAAAATAAATAGATGGAAAATAAATCATTCCTCCAGCACTTACATAAGTAGTACTACTTATATTTATTCCAAACTGATTTACCATAGTTCCCACAGGGGTATTCGATTCTAGATCTATACTATTTGGCACCCCATCTTTATCATCATCCAATTCAACACCATTTTCATCTACTTGCGCACCTCTATTGGAAAACGGATCAGCATCACGATAATCAGGCACATTATCCATATCAACATCTAAAGCATTACCTGAGCCATCAACTGCAACTCCTAATGGTGTATTTGGGCTTTTATCAAATGCATCAGACACCCCATCATTATCAGCATCATCAGTAAACCCATCAATCTTTACAAACAAAGTAGTTACATCATCTTTCAATCCATCAATTGGGCTTTCCCATTCATTATTATAATCATGATTCCCAAACTTATATGCAATTCCTACTGATAAAAAATTAAATTTATCCCTAAGATTTTGCGTATTCATTATGGAGGCATCCCACTTGTCTGTTTTACCGTTTCTAACCGTGTAATCCAACACTAAATTTAACCTACTATTGAGTTTATATTTTGCCAAAATCCCATAAATATATACGGTTTCAGCAGGTGCTGAAAAGATTCCTTTCTTAATAGTTCCATAATCAGAGCCTAAAGAATTAGCTCCTTCATCTTGATAGCCAAAACTATAAATATAAGTGTCCGAAAATAAGTTCTTTCTTACGCTATTATAAATATTATAACCAAGTCCTAACTTTGCATCAAATGATAAGTTTCCAACTTTTTTAGGTGTAAAAAAATAAGCCATCACATTAGAAATGTCAATATTTACCATCAAGTCTGCTTCATTAAATGAAGCAGAAAATTTATCCCCATTACCTTCATAATTCTGATAAGGATCATAAAGATTATAGCCTAAATACTCATTTGATATTCTTAAACCTGAAAAACTACCACTTATAAATTCTGCACTTAAAGAATAAAATGAATTAATCTGTTTATTTAAAGAAAATGAAACTGCTGATTTCAACTCAAAGAAATCACCTGTTTTCTGATATGCAGGATAATGATTGTGTTGCCTGATATCACCATCAAATTGGGTTACACCAAAGCCAAAACCAACTGACCAACCTTTCCAAAGAGATATAATCTCTCTTTCATCACTATTACTAGATTTAATTTCAGTTTTATTTATTTGAATATCATGCTTATTTATAGCATTAGAAATTGCATTATCCTGTGCAAAAACTAAACTACAACAGCATAATAAAACAACAACTAAAAGGGTACTTTTACTATTCATATTTTTTTTGATAGAGATTGCAAACTTAGTTAATTGTTTTCTTATCTGAAAATTACTAACAACTTATGTGTAAAAAGCTATATTTTTTCATCTGTTAAGCTTTAATAATTCTTTACATTTGCAGCAATTATAAATTAAACAAAAACAAAGAAATGGGAATTTCAAAAATCTTTTACATTTTAGTTTTAGCTACCGTAATGAGTGGTTGCGGACTAAACAAAATGGCTAATAAATACGAAACAGTAAGTTATACTGTAACACCTACAACTTTACAAGTACAAGGTGGTAATGTTTTGTTAACGTTAGACGCAACTTTTGCTGAAAACTATTTTGCAAAAAAAGCCACTGTTAATTTTACTCCAGTATTAGTATATGCTAACGGAGAAACTGCTTTTAAAACAATTACAATTCAAGGTGAAGAAGCAACAGGTGGTGAAGCAACAATTTTTAACGCAACAGGTGGAAATTTCAACTACCAAGATGCCATTAAGTACAATTCAGAGATGATGAATTCTACTTTAGAATTAAGAGCTACTGCTAAATTAAATGATAAAGAAAAAACTTTAGGCCCTGTTACTATTGCTGATGGTGTAATTGCAACTTCAACAAGAGTATTGGATAATGAAGAATTAGCAAATAATAACCATGGATACGAGCATGAGACAATTTTAGAAGAAACGGCCACTATCTACTTTTTAGTTAATCAAGCTAATATAAGAACTACTGAGAAAAGTGATGCTGATATTCAAAAATTAAAAGCATTTGCAAAAAATGGATATAAAACTCATTCTATTGAAATCAAATCATTTGCTTCCCCTGAAGGATCAATAAATATGAATGACAATATCTCAGATAACAGAATGAAAAGCACCCTTAATTACACAAAAAGATTATTGCGTTCTTTAAATGTAGATGGAGCTAAAAATGCTGAGCTATATACTGAAACTTCAATAGGAGAAGATTGGGCAGGGTTTGAATCTTTAGTACAAGCTTCTGACATAAAAGACAAAAGAAGAATCAATAAAATTGTAAACTCAGTTGAAGACTTAGAATTAAGAGAACAACAAATCAGAGATTTATCCGAAATTTATGATGCTCTTGAAGATGATGTATTGCCACAGTTAAGAAAAGCAATTATTGTAATTCGTTCATTTGAGCCAAAAAGAACTGATGAAGAGATAGCAATACTTTCAACTACTACTCCTGAAGTTTTAGATGTAAAAGAATTATTATTCTCAGCAACTTTAACTAATGATGCAGTAACTAAAGAAGGCATTTACAACAAGGCTGTTGAATTACATAATGATTGGAGAGGACATAATAATATCGCCTGCATGCATATCGCAAATGGAGACTTAAATACTGCTATGGTTTATCTTAATAAAGCTGTATCTATTTCAAGTGAAAATTCTGACATATGTACAAATAAAGGAATTATTGCAGCAAGAATTGGTGAATTAGCAAATGCACAAGTACTTTTTGACAAAGCAAATACTTCTGAATTCAATCAAGCTACTTTAGACATAAGACAGGGTGAGTATAAAAAAGCAGCAAGATTTTTCAAAAATGGAAAATCACATAATGCTGTCTTGGCACAAATTATGAATGGGAAAAACTCAACTTGTAATGAAGCAACTGCTGCTTGTCATTACTTAAATGCTATTGCTGCTGCAAGAGCAGGAAATAATGATGTTGCAATTAGCAACTTAACAAATGCTATTGCTGCTAATGCAAATTACAAAGCAGAGGCTACTATTGATTTAGAATTTGTAAACTTAAGAGCAAATGAAGCTTTTATCGCTTTAACAAAATAAGAAAGTGTTAAGCAAATAAAACATGAATAACCCCTTTCAAAAGAAGGGGTTATTTTTTTAATATGATCCAGCAAAAAAAACCAAACTTTATCATTATTGGCGCTATGAAAGCGGCAACAACATCCTTGTACACGTACTTAAAGCAACACCCAAATATATTTATGACTGCTATTAAAGAACCTATGTTTTTTAATAATTTTCAAAAATAAAATGATTTTAAAGTTTTAGGAAGAAAAACCAAGAAGATAACTACTTTTGAGCAGTACTATCCACTTTTTGATGCTGTAAAAAATGAGAAGGCAATTGGGGAAGCTTCTCCAGCCTACATCTCTAATGAAGACTGCCCTAGTTTAATTCATAAATACCTTCCTGAAACCAAGATTATTGCAGTACTGAGACAACCCGTTTCCCGTGCTTATTCTACCTACATGCAAGGAGAGCAGATAGAGAACCAATAGCTGATTTTGAAACTGCATTTAATAAAGAAGCTGAACGCAAGGCTGAAAACTGGAGTCCTCTTTATCACTATCAAGGAAAAGGTTACTACACCGAACAACTTGAGCGATATTACGATTTATTCCCAAAAGGAAATATAAAGGTTTTACTATTTGATGAAGTAGTTAAGAATCCAATTGAAACAACACAAGAAATTTTTGAATTCCTAAATGTGGATAGATCTTTTGTGCCAGATACTAGTAAAAAAGCAAATGTTTCAGGAACACCAAAAGGTTTATTTGGTTGGTTTATTATGAAGCTCCGATTTTACAATTTAATTCCAAATATTCAGTTCAGCAATTACCTTCCTGGCTTTGTAATTCAATTTCTTTTTAAGTCAGCCTACAAAAAAGCAAAGCCATTAAGCAAAGAGTTAAAAAAACAGACTTACTCATACTTTTTACAAAGAGGATATTCTAAAACTAGAAAAACTTATTGGTAGAGATTTACAACATTGGCTCAGCTAAGTTAAATTGATGCACGCCTATTTCATAAGGGTTTTGCAATAATGCCTTTATTCGAGAATACACTTTTTCATCTTCCTTAAAATCAATATTTGAAACATTAAGTAACAGCACGGGAAATTGGATTTGTTTTCTCAAATAATCCAAATACCTATCTTGAATATTTTGCAAGTATTCATTGGTAATTTCTTGTTCAAAACTTCTTCCTCTATTTTTTATATTTTGTTGTAAACGATCAACATCTGCATACAGGTACACCAATAAATCAGGCTTTGGCAAAGAGGAAAGCATAATTTCAAACAAGCTATTGAACAACTGTTGCTCATCCTTTTGCAAATTATTCTGGGCAAATAATTTTGACTTTATGAAAAAGTAATCAGCAATAGTAATTGGCTGAAATAAATCTTGTTCCTTTTCCTTTTTGAGCTGATGATAACGCTCTGCCATAAAGAAAAGTTCTAACGGAAAAGCATTCTTTTCAGGATCCTTATAAAACTTAGGTAAAAAAGGATTTTCTTCAAATTTTTCAAGCACCAATCTTGCATTATAATCCTTAGCGAGCATACTTGCTAAAGTGGTTTTACCTACCCCAATATTTCCTTCAACTACAACAAACTTATAATGCATACTCTTCTACTAACTCAGTATCTGTGCAAATTTGCAATAATTCTTCAACTGTTTTATTGTATTTAGGGTGAATCATATCAGGAGCTATATTGTGCAGTGGAGTTAGAACAAACATTCGTTCATGCATATGTTTGTGTGGCACGCATAATTCTGCAGTTTCAATAAATGCGTCATTATAAAATATGATATCGATATCAATTAAGCGCTCTCCCCATTTTTCAAGACGAACTCTACCTAATTCTTTTTCAATATTCAGTATTGTACTAAGCACATCATTTGCTTGTAACTCAGTTTTCACCTTAACTATTTGATTTAAGTAATTTTCCTGACCTTCTACTCTCCAAGGTGTGCTTTCATAAACTTTTGATTTTTCTACAACAAAACCTACTATATCTTCAATAGCGGTAATAGCATCTTGCAACAACACTTCTCTCTCTCCTAAATTACTTCCTAATTGTAAAAAAACTATATTCATATTTATTATTAAGGCCATCAAATATAGTAAGAAAAATAAGATGCCTCTTTAAATTTTCTTATTTTTATCAACTCAAAAAATATAGCCTATGAAATCCTTTTTTAAAAATGTATTATCTACCATTGTTGGAATGGTTTTAGCAGTTTTTGTTATCATGCTCCTCTTCATTGGAATAGTAAGCGTAAGTATTTCCTCACTTAATAATGAGCCTGAAGTTACTGTTAAAGAGAATAGCATTTTAAAAATTAACCTTTCTGATGTTTCGGTTGTTGAACGAATATCTGAAAATCCTTTTGAAGGACTAAACTTTTCAGGAGATATCCCAAAAACTATTGCTTTAAAGCAGGTACTAGACAATATTGAAAAAGCAAAGGCAGATGAGCAGATTAAAGCAATATACATCAACACCTCTTTTGTGAATGCAGGACTATCACAAATAGAAGAGATAAGAAACAAATTACTGGAGTTTAAACAAACAGGAAAGCCTATTATTGCTTATGCTGAAGTATATTCTCAAACAGCATATTATCTCTCTTCAGTAGCTAATAAAATCTATTTAAATCCTGAGGGGATAGTAGAACTTAAAGGACTTTCAGCAGGAATTATGTTTTACAAAGAGTTTTTGAAAAAACTGGATATTGATGTACAAGTTATTCGTCATGGTAAATTCAAAAGTGCAATTGAGCCTTATATCCTTGACAAAATGAGTGCTGCTAATAGAGAGCAGATGCAATTACTACTAAACTCTTTTGCTGATAACATTATGGATAGTATTGCTAATCAAAGGGGATTAACCCTAGCACATGTAGAAAGTCATATTAACAATCTCAGCCTTGAAGATGCTAAAAAATGTCTTGAACTAACTTATGTTGATGCTCTTTTATACCAAGACCAAATAGAGGACAGCTTAATCAAAATTGCAGGAAGTGAAAAGTTAAACTTAATCTCCTTAGGAAAATACACACATACAAAATCAGAAAAAAAAGAGATAAGCAGAGATAAAATCGCAATTATTTACGCAACAGGAGCAATCAACTCAGGAGAAGGAAATGAAAAAAGTATTGGTTCAACAACAACTTCTGCCGCAATAAAGCAAGCAAGAGAAGATAAGCGAGTAAAAGCAATTGTGCTCAGAGTAAATTCTCCTGGAGGAAGCGCCTTAGCTTCTGATGTAATTTGGAGGGAAACCATTTTAGCAAAAGCTGAAAAACCATTAGTAGTATCAATGGGAGATTATGCAGCAAGTGGTGGCTATTATATTGCTTGTGCAGCTGACAGCATTGTAGCAAACCCTACAACACTTACAGGTTCAATCGGTGTGTTCGGACTTATTCCAAATCTCAGTAAATTCTACAAAAACAAACTTGGTATTTCTATTGATACAGTGAATACAGGAAAATATGCTGACATGGGAGTAAACCGACCTCTTTCTAATTTTGAAAAAAATAAAATTCAGAATAGCATTAAAAATATATACACTACTTTTATCACTCATGTTGGAGAAGGGAGAGGTATGAGTACAACTGCTGTTGATGAAATTGGACAAGGAAGAGTTTGGACCGGTTATGATGCTAAAGAAATTGGGCTAATTGATACTTATGGAGGAGTTGAAAAAGCAATTGATATTGCGGCTTATTTAGCTAAAATTGAAGATTATAGAGTTATCTCCTTGCCAAAAAAGAAAGATCCATTTACTGAGCTAGCCTTAAAATTGGGCAATAGTTCAAGTTTTTCTGATATATTATTTACAAAATTAGGGTTAAAAACAGAACTTACTCAACCAATTGAATCCTTACTTAAAGGTGATAAAATTCAAGCAAGAATTCCATTTATTATGAAATTAAAATAAACTCCCTTGAGCAACTTCTTGTGTTGAGAATTTTGAAATAAATCCTTCATGCGATCGAACATTAAATACTCTATCATCATCTAATAATAAGTATTGCCCCTTAATTCCTAAAAGCGTTCCTTCAATAATTTCAGTGCGCTCTAACCTAACACTCTTTATCTTTTTAGGGAATTGAGTTACAGGATACTTAATCTCTGTTACTGTATTATTTGGTAAAATATATTGTTTCAACTCTTCAGGAACATGTGCAGAAAGTTCTTCTTTCATTTTCACTAAATCAACTGATTCAGGAGTTCCAGAAAGCATTTTCCTCCAATTAGTTACATCAGCAACAAAGCGTTTTAATGAAACCTCAATATCTCCTGAAAATCTTCTATTAGGAACTTCAGCCAACAATATTGCCTGGCTTGCTCCTTGATCCATCCACCTTATCACTCCTTGAGTTCCTCTAGTAATTCCTACTTTTATTCCACTTGAATTTGCTAAATACACATAATGAGGAGCAATTTGAAATTCTTTTTCCCATTCCAAATCTCTTTCCTCAATCCCTAAATGAGCTGTACATAATTCTGGTTTAAAAATACTTTGGGATGCTAAAGGGGATTCCCAAAAACACTTATAACAATATCCAGAACGATAAAACTTATCTGACTTCTTTCCACACTGACAAATTACAACCCCGCTCCAATGAATTTTGATTTGTTTACCAATATAATCGTTCATCTTATGATTAACCCCATGAATATCTAGCGTATAATGCACAACATCCTTGAGTTCAGTATCCATTTTTTTAAGCGTATCTCTAAACATATTTTTTTGTATTTTTCAGTCCCTAAAAATATCAAAATTGAGCAAGTTTTCTGTTAAAAATTCTATTCTTTCATTTATGATGAAAAAACGCATTGATAAAATAGAGATATTTTGCAAAAAACCAATTCAAGCTCAAAAGAGTATATTTGATTTTCTTCTTTTAAAAGGAAAAGAGACAGCTTTTGGAAAAGAACATTTCTTCCAAGATATTAAAACTTATGCTCAATTCTCAGAGAATATCCCTATCAGGACTTATGAGGAGTTTTCAGGATTTATTGAAAAAGCTAGAAAAGGAGAAAAAAATGTACTATGGCCAGGGAAAATTAATTGGTTTGCCAAATCATCAGGAACTACAAATGCAAAAAGTAAATTCATACCCATCACCCAAGAATCATTAAACGATTGTCATTTCAAAGGAGGGAAAGATATGCTATCCTTATACGGAAACAACTTCCCTTTTTCAGACATGTATAACGGAAAAGGCTTAATGCTAGGAGGTACAATTAAGAAATCAAAAGATGGAAATTATAAAGATGGAGATTTATCAGCAATACTTCTGGATGAATTTCCTTTTTGGGTAAGTTATCATAGAATTCCTGATATTGAGACTGCTCTAATTTCAGAATGGGAAGAAAAGTTAGAGCGTATTGCCAGGCAAGCAGTAAATGCAAATATTACAAACTTAACAGGAGTTCCTTCCTGGATGTTAATTTTACTAAAGCGTGTACTAGTAATAAGTGGCAAGAAAAATATTAGTGAAGTTTGGCCTAACCTTGAACTCTATATGCACGGAGGAGTGAATTTTGAACCCTACAAAGAACAATTTAAAACCCTGATTCCTTCTAAAAAAATGAATTATCTAGAAGGATACAATGCCTCAGAAGGATTTATTGGAATACAAGACAAAACCCCATCAGAAGGTCTACTTCTTATGTTGGACTATGGAATTTTCTATGAATTTATTCCCATGGATAAATACAAAAAAGGACAGCTAGAAACTATTCCTCTAAAAGGTGTAGAACTAAATATTGATTACGCCTTAGTTATCTCTACAAATGGAGGGTTATGGAGGTATCTTATTGGGGATGTTATTCGCTTTACCACCCTTTTCCCTTTCAGAATTAAAATTATTGGCCGAACTAAAAGTTTTTTAAATGCTTTTGGAGAAGAATTAATTGTAGAAAATACTGATAAAGCATTACTAGAAACTTGTAATACTTGCAAGGCATCAATTAAAGATTATACAGTTGCCCCAATTTTTATTGATGATAATTCAGGAGGACATCAGTGGTTTATAGAGTTCACTGTAGATCCTGAAAATATTGAAATTTTTACACAAGAACTTGACACTAATCTTAAGAACTTAAACTCAGATTATGCTGCTAAAAGAACTAAAAACCTAATTCTCAAATCTCCTGAAATTATAGTCATTCAAAATAATGAATTCTATACTTGGTTAAAACAAAATAATCGACTTGGAGGACAATACAAGATCCCCCGCCTTTGTAACGACCGGAAAATAGCAGAGGAAATCCTATCCTTACTCTAGAAGTTTTCAACAAATATGATTGCTATTTTAAATTTTGAATAGCTAGAACTAATACTTTTTTTATTTTAGACGAAAATTTAGAATATGCACATAGCTATTGCAGGGAATATTGGGTCTGGAAAAACTACCTTAACAACAAAACTATCTAAACATTATAAGTGGGAAGCGCATTATGAAGATGTAGAAAATAATCCTTATCTAAATGATTTTTACAAAGACATGCAAAGGTGGTCCTTTAATCTACAAGTTTACTTTTTAAACAGTCGTTTTAGACAAATTATTGACATTAAAGAAAGTAATAAGACATACATTCAAGACAGAACCATATATGAAGATGCAAAAATATTTGCTCCTAACCTACACGCTATGGGATTGATGAGTTCAAGAGATTTTGACAATTATATGGAAATCTTTAACCTAATGGATAGTTTTATTGAAGGACCAGACTTACTCATCTATTTAAGAGCTTCAGTTCCTAAATTAGTCGAGCAAATACAAAAAAGAGGTCGAGATTATGAAAACAGTATTCGTTTAGACTACTTAACTCGCTTAAACGAAAGATATGAAGCTTGGATAGGTGAATACACTAAAGGTAAAATTCTAATCATTGAAGTAGATGATTTAGATTTTTCTGAAAATGAAGAAGACCTTGGTAAAATAATTGAAAAGATAGATGCTGAAATTAATGGTTTATTCCAATAGTTAGAAATACTACAAATAAAAAAGCCACTCAGTTGAGTGGCTTTTTTATTATTACAATCAATAAGAAAAACTATATCATTCCTTTAATATAAACTACTATCTCTTTATCTTTTAGTTGAAAAGTTAACTCTCCTAAAAATTCTCCAGAATCAACAGCTACACTATACCTAAGTGTTCCATGAGAATGAATACCTCCTAGTAAAACTTCACCTTCTGCAACTTTATAAGAACCTTTAGACTTTTCTATTAAATCTTCATTTACAAATAATAAGTGATCTACTTCTAAAAGACCTCTCAACTCTTCACAAATTAATCCTGTTAATTCTGCATCACAATCAACAGTATGTATAGCTATTTCTTTAAGCTTATGTTCACTAAGTTCAATATTCTCAGATATAGCATAAAACGCCCCCTCTTTAACACCTATTTGGCTATCCAAACTTGTTTCTTTTGCTGCTTCTTCAGAAGCAGAATTACCACCACAACTTACTAGTACAACACTGATACTCGTTACAAATAATACTTTTAAAAAATTTTTCATGATTTTATTTTTTATCTTCTAGAAGATGTTTTCTTTCAATACTTAAGGCATTAATAGCCTCTTCTTTTTGCACCTCATTCAAGTTAGAATTTTCAACTTCCAACACCTGTCTTTCATACCATTCTTTAATTTCTGCTATATGTTTCTCTGAATCAGTAGTCTCAATTGACATCTCTACAGCAGGAACTCCCTCAGCATGAGTAGCAGTACCCTGACCTAAAATTGGAGCAATAACTAAGCCAATTAAACAAGTTAATTTAATTAAGATATTCATTGAAGGACCAGAAGTGTCTTTAAAAGGATCACCAACAGTATCTCCAGTAATTGCAGCTTCATGTGCAGCAGAGCCTTTATGTGTCATCTCACCATTAATCATTACACCAGCTTCAAATGATTTTTTAGCATTATCCCATGCACCACCAGCATTATTTTGGAAAATTGCCCAAAGTACACCAGAAACAGTAACACCCGCCATATAACCACCTAACATCTCAGCAATCATTAATTTATCCATCCCAAACAACATAGGTAAGAAAGTAATAACTAAAGGAAAACCAATAGTTAAAATTCCAGGTAGCATCATTTCTTTTAATGAAGCATTAGTAGAAATCTCTACACATTTATCGTACTCTGGGTTACCAGTTCCTTCCATAATTCCAGGAATTTCTTTAAATTGTCTTCTTACTTCATATACCATCTCCATTGCAGCTTTTCCTACA
>JABJNS010000175.1 GCA_018664745.1 Flavobacteriales bacterium
AGTAATACTGAAGCTCTAAAGTCATATTGTTACTTGCATCATAAGTAGGCTCTGATTTATATTTCCCCCAAAGCTGATAATTGTTCAAGGTGTCCCGACTATATCTAATCACACTATCCAAGTTATGTAGGTATTGCCCAAACCCAATCATAGGCAAGCAAAGTAAAATAAGTAGTATTTTTTTCATCATTTTGTTTTTTTCCAAGTATCAAACGTAATTTTTTGTTTCTCTTTTCTATTTTCTTCTATTTCAGTAAGAGGAGTAAATTCTTTCATTAAAGTTCTGCATTCTTCTGGTAACTGTTGGTATAATTCTGTTCCTTTACTTTTCCAGTTTATCATATCATCCGACACATCTCTTTTAATTTGTGCAGGATTCCCTAGTACAACTTTACGGTTAGGAATTTGCATTTCTCCTTTAACAAAACAAAGAGCTCCAACAATACACTCATCTCCGACATTAGCATCATCCATGACTACCGCATTCATACCTACCATACTGTTTCTTCCAATATTTGCTCCATGAATAATTGCTCCATGACCAATGTGTGCGTTTTTTTCTAGTACTACATCTTTCCCAGGGAAAATGTGAATAATACAATTGTCCTGAACATTACAACCATCTTTAATAGTGATCTGCCCCCAATCCCCCCTTAAACTTGCTCCAGGTCCGATATAAACATCCTTTCCGATAATTACATTTCCAATTATTGTAGCTTCCTTATGCACAAATGAACTTTTATGTATTACTGGTTTATATCCGTTAAATTCGTAAATCATTAATAGTTTTTTAAATTTCTAACAACACCCATCACTTGTACAACATTCACTTGTTTCTATTTCTTGTTTAGGCTGATCAATACCACAAGCTTCTTTTGCTAAACAATCCGTTAACATAGGTTCTAATATATATTTATCATCTATTAAATTAACAGAATAAATTCCAATTGTATAATCTTGGTATTCCATCTCAATTTCTAAATTATCTAAATCTTCTTTAATTAATGATTCTGCTTTTTTAATTATTCCAGATAATTTATAGCTTGATAATCTATGATCATAGTCATCTGAAGTCCATAATTGGAAAGCAACTTTAGAGTCTTTTCTCATTACTCCACCACAATCCATAAAATGTTTGGTTTTCACTCCCATTTCAGTAATATGAAAATAGGCTGGAATTTTTATTCCATTTTCAATTATAAAAGATAATTCTTTTCTGTTTTCTAAACTGCTTTTAAATTCTTTTAATGTCATTTTAAACTGATTCAATTATTGTAGCATATCCTTGCCCAACACCAATACACATGGTTACTAATGCGTATTTTTTATTTTGTTTTTTCAATTCAATGGCGGCAGTTTGTAGTATTCTTGTGCCACTTACACCAAGTGGATGGCCTAAAGCAATTGCTCCACCATTTGGGTTTATTCTGGGGTCATTATCTTCAAGTCCCCATTCTCGGATACAAGCTAATGCTTGAGCAGAAAAAGCTTCATTCAGTTCAATAATATCCATATCTTCCATAGTTAATCCTGCTTTTTCTAAAGCTTTGTTAGAAGCTTTAACTGGCCCTATTCCCATTATTCTAGGTTCAACACCTACCACTGCTGAACTTACAATTTTAGCAAGAGGAGTAAGGTTGTTTTCTTTAACCCCTTTTTCGGATGCTAAAAGCATAGCTGCTGCACCATCATTGAGTCCTGAAGCGTTTCCTGCAGTTACACTACCACCTTCTTTTTTAAATGCTGTTCTTAATTTTCCTAATATCTCAGTTGTAGTATTTCCTCTGATGAATTCATCTTTACTAAAAATAATAGGATCTTTTTTTCTTTGTGGAATTTCTACTACAACAATCTCTTGATCAAACCTACCTAAGCTTTGTGCTTTTGCAGCTTTCATTTGTGAGTTATAGGCAAACATATCTTGGTCCTTACGAGAGATGTTGTACTTCTCTGCTAGGTTTTCAGCAGTATTTCCCATTCCATCTACTCCATATAATTCCTTCATTTTAGGGTTTACAAAACGCCAACCGAAAGAAGAGTCGTGCATTTGTGCATCTCTACCAAAAGGTTTAGAAACTTTTGAAATTACCCAAGGTCCTCTTGTCATATTTTCTACTCCACCTGCAATAAACAAATCTCCATCTCCTGCAGTAATAGCTCTATGTGCATGAATTACAGATGACATTCCTGAAGCACATAAACGGTTTACCGTTTCTCCAGGAACGGTAAAGGGTAAACCTGCTAGTAGTAAGGACATACGGGCAACATTACGGTTATCTTCTCCTGCTTGATTGGCACAACCTAGAATTACATCATCAATTTTACTAGTATCAATTCCAGTTCTTTTTACTAATTCTTTGATAGGAATAGCTCCTAAATCATCAGTTCTTACTTCCTTTAAAGTTCCTCCAAAGTTTCCAATTGGAGTTCTTACTGCATCAATTATATAAGTCATAATTTATTTTTAGTTTGTGGCTTTACCACATTTCTGTTTTAATTTTCTTCCCTCCATCACATTTACGACTAGTACTACAAGATGCTAATACAAAAGTTAAGCATAAAAAGATTAGTATTGTTTTTTTACTCATATTTTCTATTTGCTTAATTGTATTCGTGAATACTTTGTATTTCATAATTCTAATTTTTAGGAAACCACTCTTTTCCAGTACGATAAATTGTACCTTTAAAATGAGCAACTTCTAGGTTATCTTGGTTTGTAATTGTAATATAATATAAAGCAGTTTTACTTGTTTTATTCATCTCTTTACTAGTAGCGGTTAGTACATCACCCTTTGTCACTTTTTTAGTATGAGAAATGGAAGTTTCAATAGAAACAGCTTGTATGCCATCTGCATTTGCAGCAAAAGCCAAACAACTATCCGCAAGGGAATAAGTAATTCCACCATGGGCTATAGCAAAACCATTAGTCATTTCTTGTCTAACTTTTAGTTGCAATTTGCAAAACCCAGCAGTGATTTCCATAATCTCAATGCCTAGCCATTGGCTAAAAGGATCTCCATTCATCATTTTATCTACTACTTTTTTTGCTAGATCCATTTTAGTAAAATGTTTTATTTGCAGCAACCATTCTTTTTAATAATGGGGAAGGCCTGTATCTGTCTTCACCATATTCTGCTTGTAAATCTTCAAGTTGTTTTAAAACATTTTCTAAGCCAATTTCATCTGCCCAAGCGAGTAATCCTTTAGGATAATTTACTCCTTTAGTCATGGCCAAGTCAATGTCTTCTTTGGTTGAAATATTTAAGAAAAGTGCATCAGCAGCTTCATTAATTAGCATAGCTAACACGCGCCATAAAATTATTTTCCCTAGATCCCTATCTTCATTTGCTTGTGGCGTTTCAGTGGAGTAGTCATAATATCCTCTTCCTGATTTTCTACCCAAATATCCAGCTTCCATCATTCTTTTTTGTGTGAAAGAAGGTTTATATCTTGAATCAAAATAGAAGGCAGTAAATACAGTTTCAGTAACAGTATAATTGATATCATTTCCTATGTAGTCCATGAGTTGAAAGGGTCCCATTCTAAAGCCACCAAGTTCACGCATTGCCCAATCAATAGTGGAAAAATCAGCAATTCCCTCTTCATAAATCCTTAGCGCCTCACCATAAAAAGGGCGAGCAACACGATTTACAATAAATCCTGGAGTATCCTTTGTTATAACGGTAACTTTTTTCCAAGAATCAATCATTGATTTAGCTTTAGTTAAAGTGCTTTCTGCTGTTTGTACAGCAGGAATAATCTCTACTAAAGGCATCAATGGTGCCGGATTAAAAAAGTGAATTCCAACAACTCGTTCAGGTTTTGTTAAGGCACTAGCAATTGAGGCAATAGATAGGGAAGAGGTGTTGGATGCAATAATGCAATCCGCATCTACCAAGCTTTCAATTTCAGTAAACACTTTTTGTTTTATAGCTAGGTTTTCAATAATAGCTTCAATAACCAATCCACTTTCTGCAACTTCTTTTATGTTTTTTGTGAAGTTTATTCTTCCTAGAATTGCTTCATTTTCTTCTTGGCTTATTCTTTCTTTTTCAACTAAGCGGTTAAGAATTTTTTTAAGTTTTATTTCAGCATTTTCAATTGCTCCATCAAAAGAATCGTACAAACAAACTTCATGTCCGTTTGTAGCAGCAATCTGAGCAATACCTGCTCCCATAGTTCCTGCACCAATTACACTTACTTTCATCATTTATTCTCCTTTAAAGGTTGGTTTTCTTTTTTCTAAAAATGCTTGTACTCCCTCATTAAAATCAGCAGTGTTTCCTGCAATAGTTTGGCACTGATCTTCCATTGTTAATTGTTGCTCTAGGTTATTGCTGTAAGAAGCATTTAATAAACGTTTTGTTAATCCTAATCCTTTGGTTGGCATTGCAGCAAGTTTACTTACTAGTTTCCAACTTTCTCTCTCAAACTCTTCAGTAGAATAGGATTTGTATATCATTCCCATATCTACTGCATCTTTAGCAGAAACAGGTTCGGCAGTCATCATTAAAGCTGCTGCTTTTTGCATTCCTACAAGTCTTGGTAAAAAGAATGTTCCTGCACTATCAGGAATAAGACCAATTTTACTAAATGCTTGTATAAATGAGGCGTTTTCAGTAGCAACAACAATATCGCAAGCAATAGCAATACTTGCACCTGCACCTGCTGCTACTCCATTTACGGCAGCTACAACAGGTTTTTCTATAGCTCTAATTTTACGAATTATAGGATTGTAGTGTTCTTGTACAATTTGTGTTAATTTTGGTCCATTAGGATCAGTAGCTTCACCAAGATCTTGCCCAGCACAAAATGCTTTTCCAGTAGCAGTAATTAATATAGCTCTAACTGCTTTATCAGTATTGCAAGCATCAAGAGTGCTTTGTAATTGTAATGCCATTTCTCTTACAAAAGAATGGTATTTATCAGGTCGGTTTAAGGTGATTTTTCCTACACCATCAATCAATTCGTATTGTATCATGCTTAAATTTAGATTTAAGCCGCTAAAATAAGAAAAATAAGGGGTTTAAACGAATGTTATATACACTTGAAAAAATCAAAGGGTTCAAGGCAATCAATACACTTAAATAATGATTTACAAGCAGTTGACCCAAACTCACTAATTAAAGTAGTGTTTTCGGAATTACATTGAGGACAAATTACGATATTAGAAGGCGGTGCAATTCCGAATTTCCTAAGTTTTTCTTTGGTTTCATCAGTCATCCAATCGGTAGTCCATGCAGGAGCATAAACTATTTTTAATTCAAAATTATTGATTCCATTTTCTGTCAAACAAATTTTTATATCATCCATGAATGTTTTTACAGCAGGACAACCAGAATAGGTAGGAGTGATGGAAATAGTAAAGGAGTTATTCTCAAATTTTACTTCTCGAATAACTCCTAGTTCTACAACTGAAATTACAGGAATTTCAGGATCAGGAACAGTATTTAAAAGTTCCCAAATGTATTTAGTGTTACCACTTTGCATCAGGATATGCTCTTTGTAAAAATTGCATTTCAGATAAAATAAATCCTAAGTATTCAGTATGTAAACCTTTTTTTCCTCCAG
>JABJNS010000176.1 GCA_018664745.1 Flavobacteriales bacterium
ATGAGGAAACAAGTGGTGGTGTAACTATGAAATCGACACAAACAATAGCACTTAACTATTTAGATGTTTCACCAAGTTTATCTTTTAATGTTTCTGATGCAATGTCACTTTCAGTTGGACCATATGTTGCTTTTGCATTAAGTGGTAATCTGAAATGGGAATATTCAGCTGAAGGTAATGGTGTAGATGAGTCAGAATCTGACTCAGAAGCAATTGACTTTGGAGATGGTGATGATGATGATGGTATAAAAGCTATGGATTTCGGATTAAATATTGGAGCTTCGTATTCCATTAATGATGCAATGATTGTAAGTGCTGGCTATGCTTTAGGATTAACAAATTTAATGTATATTGATGACGATATGAAAGATGCTTATGATGCAATGGATGAGGATTTACCTTCTATTAAAAATTCAGGTATCTTCCTGACTTTTGGATACACGTTTGGAGGATAGTTATGATAAAATAAAATTTTAAGCCCACCAAATGGTGGGCTTTTTTTGTTTACAACCTAAATAAAATTTATATAAACTAATATGCTATTTTTAATATCTTGCAATTATTACAAATTTATTACTAAATGAAAATATCTTATAATTGGATAATAATTATGTAAATCTTAATTTTTCTATCTAGTGGATGCTAATCTATTAACTGAAACTGAAAATATAGGTAATTTATAGTATTAGAAGATGCTAAAGGAGTAGTATTTGGTGAAGTGTTTACAACGACACAACACCCAGAATCTTTTAAACTAAGCCTTACAAATGTTAAAAATGGGGAAGATATCCACCAATTAAAAGGCATATCAATAGAATACATTTCATTCTTACCAAAATATGCAAAGAATTCTGCATAAATAGCGCCAATTGTCTCGCTAACTTAATTAATAGTACAAGTTGCTTAAATAAACAAGTAATGTTTTTCAGTACATCAACTATTACAAATTCTGATTAACGGCTAGGCATACTTTCACATTTTGCCTTTAAAGCTTGTAATCCAGCTTCAATATCAGGTCCTAACATATCATTAAAAAACATAGTCATAAAGCGCATAAAGAAAGGCATCTCCCCTTTCATTCTCCAAGTAATGTATGTTCCCTCATCTGTTTCTTTAAAATTCCAAATACCATAAACAGGAGGCATTCCTTCAAAATTAAGTTCAGTATTAACAGAATCTGTAAAGCTGACGGCAGTTATTTTTAATGACCCAAAACCATCTATACCAGTCCATGAAATTTTAGAGTTAACTCCATATCTTGCACCTGTATATTCTATAGTAATAGTAGTATCCTTCTGCCACCAAGTAGCCCAAGTAGGCCATGTTTGTAAATCGGTTACTTCTTCAAATACCACATAGGCAGGTACATTTATTGTTATAGTTCTTTGTATTTTATAATTTGCTGATATAAAAAGATTGAAGGTACAAAAAGCAAGTAAACAAATCAATGTCCATTTTAAAATTTGTTTTAAAGCATTCATAATTATAAAGTTTTACCTAAAATATTGCAATTTACAAAAATACTTTAAATTTGGGCTTTCAAAATAAAAACCTACATTCATGATAAAAAAAATAGGCATCTTATTACTAGCTAGCTTAGGAGCTAATGCACAAGACAAAGGACAGTTTGAATCCTACACAAACCCATTTTACGGAACCATTGTAAGTGAATCCAATAAATACGATAAAGGAGAAAAAGAAGAACACAAATCCTTTAAAATGAATTTTGATGGCAAACAAATTCCACAAAGCCTTGAAGAATTCTCAATTGTTAAGGCGGAAGATCCTATTTCACAAGGTAATACAGGAACATGTTGGTGTTTTTCAACTACCTCATTTTACGAAAGTGAAATTCACAGAATAACAGGTAAGACAATAAACCTTTCGGAACTATACCCAGTCTATTTTGAATACATTGAAAAAGCGAGAGGATTCATAACTACAAGAGGGAAAACACATTTAGGAGAAGGGTCAGAAACCAATGCTGTACAAAGAATGATGGATTTGTACGGCATTGTACCTGCTGAAGCTTATGAAGGAAAACCAAGCGATCAACCTTACTATAATCATGCAAAAATGTTTGGTGAATTTGAGGCTTACTTAAAAAACTGTAAGCAAATCAATTTTTGGGATGAAGAAGCAATTCTATCCAATATCAAATCTATTTTAGACCATTATATGGGAGCTCCTCCCGCTTCATTTAAATACAATGGAAAAACTTATACGCCAAAATCATTTTTGAAAAATGTAACCAAACTTAAGCCAAATGACTATGTTGAATTTATGAGTTTGATGCAAAAACCATATTGGAGCCAAGAAGAATATAAAGTTCCTGACAACTGGTGGAGAAGTGATGCATACTATAATATACCGTTAGATGAGTTTATGTTTGCTATTAAGAATGCAATTGAAAATGGTTATTCAATCTCAATAGGTGGAGATGTTTCAGAAAGTGGATATTCATCAACTAATGATGTTGCAATGGTTCCTTCTTACGATATTCCATCTAAATTTATTGATGAGAATGCAAGGCAATTCCGTTTTTCTAACGGAACTACAACTGATGATCATGCTATACATTTAATTGGTTATAAAATTGATAGTAA
>JABJNS010000021.1 GCA_018664745.1 Flavobacteriales bacterium
TGTGCAATTGCAGGAACTTTAATGGTAAAGGAAGGAGAGAAAGTTTTCAATCGCCTAGTTTGGATTTCCAAAAATGGAGACATTCATACTTATGACAAACATCATTTATTTTCTTTAATAAAAGAAGAAATATACATAGCTAAAGGAGAGGGGAGATTGATTATTGAAGAAGAAGGTTGGAAAATTTGCCCACTTATTTGTTACGATTTGCGTTTCCCAGTGTTTAGCAGAAATGATGTAGATTATGATGTGCTTATCTATTTGGCAAACTGGCCTGTAAAACGAATTGATGCTTGGGATACGCTTTTAAAAGCGCGTTCTATTGAAAATCAGTGCTATACTATTGGAGTAAATAGGGTAGGTGAAGATGGAAATCAAATTCCTTTTAATGGACATTCAAAAGTGTTTGACGCCTTTGGTAAGGAATTGCTTTCTGCAACCGAAAATAATGAAGAAATATTGCAAATTGAAATTAGTTTAGACGATTTAAAGCTTAAGAGAAGACAAATGAACTTTCTGCAGGATAGAGATGATTTTACTCTTCAATAAACCATTCTAATTCTAAATCCCAATTGGCACGAATTGTAATTTCAGAGGAGTAGTTTATTACTTTTTCAGGTTGAATTTTTGCCTTCCAATTCCCAGTTGTCCACTCGCTATCAGTATTGGAATCAGCAATGTATTTTAGTTGATATTTACCTGGTGTAATGTCAGCCAAGAGAAAAGGCTGCTCAACAAAAACAAATTCTTTTATTATTTTATTGTTTTGCAAGAGTTGAAAAATACAAGAATTATTTATTGCAGTAATGATTGTTAAATTACCAAATGTTTTTTCTTCAACAAGTAAAGAATCAGTTGCTGTGCTATCAGTATTAGTTATAAGGGTATCAACAATAGTACTATCTATTTTCACAAAAGGATCAAAAGCCAATAATGAAATAAAGCTATCTGTTTCAGCATTTATAATAGTATCATTAAACGCAATTTTCTCTTCTGTATTATAGATGAAATCAAAATCAGTGAGGGCTACAATTTTATAATTTTTGCTATTCAGATTTGGAAAATTAAAGTAACCCTCTTTATTTGTTTTGGCAATATAGTCTGGATTTTCTTTAAAGATAATTGTGTCATTTTTACTTTCTTCAAAAAGCATAACCCAAGCATTTTCAATTGATTCTAAAGTATAAGCATCTTGTAATTTTCCACTTATAGTAAGTGTATCTAACTCATCAGATGTTGAGAAAATATAGTCTAGTGTATCCAACACATTTCCCTCATTCAAATCCTTTATGCAATTATTTAAATCAATAAAATATGTGGTATTTAAAGCAAGTGTATCTTCAAGGGTTAAGGTTAATATTTTTCCTTTTATATCTTTTTGAATTCTCTTTGCAATAGGTGGTGAGATATAAAAATTTTCTTCCCAATTATTCAATACAATAAATTCATCAAATTCAAATGTTATAAATTTAGTATGCACATGTTTCATACTTTCAGCATCTAAAGTACTGAGCAGTTTTGGGGTGTTCACATCTTTATCTCCTCCAGTTGGCGCTACTATATTAGCACAACTGCTTAGTAGCAAAATAAAGATGGTTATGGATGAGATAAATTTCATTAGGACAAAGATAATCTATTTGTTTTAGGCAACAGCAATAGTTGCAATGCTTACTTTAACACCTTCAATTTCTAATAGTTTTTGAGCACAAGCTTCTAAAGTTGCGCCAGTAGTTACTACATCATCAATTAATAATAGGTGTGTATTTTTTAACTTATTACTTCTTTTTAATGCAAAACTATTTACCATATTTTCCCAACGGCTAAAGCGTTTTTTTCTTGTTTGGGAATCAGTATTTTCTGTGCGAGTAAGTAAGCGACTATTAACTTCAATCCCTAATATTTCATGTACCCCTTTAGCAATATATTTGCTTTGGTTATAACCTCTTAGCTTTTCTTTTTTAGGATGTAACGGTATTGGAATAATATAGTCAACATCAGAAAAATAGTTACTCTCTTTCAGTGCGTATCCTAGCTGCTTCCCTAGGAAAACTCCTGTTCTTTTTCTTCCTCTATACTTTAATTCTTGAATCAGTTTCTGTACACTTCCTTCTTTTTTAAAGTGATATAAAGCTACCGCATTTTGTAATTGTATTCTTCCCCAAAATAACTTACTTACTGAATTTTCTTGGTGTTTAAAACAATCAGTTTTTGGAACTTTATACAAGCAAAGTGTACAAATACATTCCTCTTCTTTTAGTAAATTTTCTGCACAAATAATACAAGTATTCGGGTAGAATAATGCAATTAAATCTTCAAGAAATGAAAGCGTATATTTCATAATTGAAATTTACAAAAATAAGTGCAATAAAAAACCCAACTATTTATAGTTGGGTTTTGAATATTAAAATTGATATGTTTATCCGCATTTGCTGTAACCACAACTCACACATTTAAGACATCCTTCTTCATACACTAAGCCTTCATCTCCACACTCTCCACAAGTATGATCACTTACTGCTGTTCCATCAGCAATAAAGGTTTTAAGTGCTCTTACAACTCCACTTTTCCAAGTGTTTATGTTCTCGTCATATAAGTTCATTTTACCAATTAAATCAACTACATAATGCAATGGCATACCATGACGCAATACACCTGAGATTAATTTTGCATAATTCCAGAATTCTTTGTCAAATGAACGAGATAAACCACCCATTGTTACTTTATAGCCTTCTTTGTCTTCATATTGGAAATCGTACTGAGTAGATCCATCTTCTCTTTTGTTTTTAATTACCCAACCGTATTCAACAGCTGCAGGCATATTAAATACATCTTCAGTTTTTCCAGTAAATATCTCGTAAGGTCTTCCGTTCATAAGCCCTACTACAGCAATCCATTTTTCTTTGTTATTTTGAAAACGAACTACTTTTGCATCTAATCTTTTTGGTCTTGATGGAGCTTTTGTTTCTCTAAATTCAGTATTTTCAAGCACATCTCCCTTTCCTTTATCATCAGTAGAAACTAGTACTCCTGCTCTTGAACCATCTCTATAAACAGTAATCCCTTTAGTTCCTTGTTTCCATGATTCTAAGTATATGTTACTTACCTCATCAAGCGATACATCATTAGGTAAATTGATTGTTGAGCTAATTGAATGCGTTACATATTTTTGAACTACTGCTTGCATCTCAACTCTTTTATTCCAGTTAATTTCTGGTGCCGTACTTCCTGCATAAGGACTTTTTGTGATGTCAGTTTCTCCTGTTACTTCCATCCAAGTTTTTAAGTTGTGATGATAAACGGTAAACTCTTGCCATTTGTCGCCTGAATCATCAATAAAGTCCACTTTTGCCTCTCTATCTTGTTCGTTTAATTTTCTTCTTCTTTTGTAATGAGTCATAAACACAGGCTCAATTCCTGATGAAGTTTGTGCCAACATACTTAATGTTCCTGTTGGAGCTACTGTACTGATAGAGATATTTCTTCTTCCGAATTTCATCATTCTTTCATATACTTCAGGAAGTTCAACCTCTAGCATTTGTACAAATTCTGAAGTTTTTTCAATTTTAGCATCAAAACCAACAAAGCTTCCTCTTGAAAGAGACATGTCAATAGAACTATCAAATTCAGCTCTACATTTTTCTTTCATCATTGACTCAACCATTGCTATTGCTTCATCAGAATCAATTGACATTCCAAGTGCAGCTACCATGTCAGCTAGTGCTGTAAATCCTAATCCAGTTCTTCTTCCTTCTTTTCCTGTTTTAAGTAATAATTCCCAAGTCTCTCTTTCTACTTGTTTGATATTTTCTGGCTCATCATCACCATCTACTTTAGCTAAAATTCTTCCGATAGCTTCTGTTTCCAAGTCAACTAAATCATCCATTAATCTTTGCCCTTCATAAGCTGCTTTATAGAAATCATCCATTTTGAATTTAGCATCTTTTGTAAACGGATTTTCTACAAAATTGAAAAGATTTAAAGCAATTAATCTACAGCTATCTCCTCCTTGCATTGCAATTTCAGAACATGGATTTGTAGAGGTATTTTTATATCCTGGATATACTGATGAAGTAGAATACCAGTGTTGTCTGTCCCAGAAAATTAATCCTGGCTCAGCTGTATTGTGTGCACATTCAATAATAGTATCCCAAAGTTCTTTTGCGTTAACTGTTTTACTGAATTTTGGTGTATCAGATTCAATTGGCCACCTATGTGTGTACTCAGCATTAGCCTCTACAGCATTCATAAATTCATCTGATAAACGAATAGAGATATTTGCTCCTGTTACTTTTTGTAAATCTTGTTTTATAGTAATAAAGTCCTCAACATCAGGATGAGCAATATCCATTGATAACATTAAAGCTCCTCTTCTTCCATTTTGTGCTACTTCACGAGTTGTGTTTGAAAAACGATTCATGAAAGAAACCGCTCCTGAAGTGCTTCCTGCAGCATTAGAAACTCTTGCTCCTGATGGGCGTAAGTTTGAAATATCTACACCAACACCGCATCTTCTTTTGAATAATTGGGCTAATTGCTGATCAGTATAAAAAACACCACCATAAGAATCATGCATTTCAGGTACAACTATACAATTAGATAATGAAGCTAATTTATAATGATTACCTAAAGAACTCATCACACTGCCTTGTGGAATAATGTATCCAAATTCTTTAAAGTAAGCATATACTTTTTCTTCAGTTAAATCTTCTCTTTCTTGTCCGTACTTAGATAAGAATTTAGCACTTCCGTTAAGATTATATTTTAATTTATAATCTGCTTCAATTCTACCAAATTCCTTTGCCATTCTTCTATGCATATCATCTGGAGTTTGTTCCACAAATTCTCCATCATGATCTTTCATAGCATACTTATTCATCCAAGTAGTTCCTGCTAATTCATCTCCATTAAAGTATGCAACTGCAGCTTTTAAAACTTGCTCGTACGGGTATGTTTTTTGTTTTTTTGTTTTTGCTGTGATGTCTTTTGGTTTCTTTGTTATTGTGGTCATTTGGTTTTCAGATTAAAGCGTTTATTTTTTCAGTATTTTTTTGCTGACTACAAGTTTAAAAATAA
The DNA here is from genome assembly GCA_018664745.1 of Flavobacteriales bacterium. Lineage (GTDB taxonomy): Bacteria > Bacteroidota > Bacteroidia > Flavobacteriales > BACL11 > UWMA-0277. Next base: position 5,074 of record JABJNS010000021.1, read on the forward strand.
TATTAAAATTCCAACATAGTCTTAAAGTTGGTTCTCAACATCTTTTTCAACAAATAGTTAATAAACTAAAACTACTAGATAGAGTAATGTTTAGCTAAAGTGTAAAAGGGTTTAGATTACTATTAAATAAAAAGAAACTAGGCTAAAATTTCAGCCAAGATGCTTTTGAATAAAATAAGTCCGTCTTGATTATTTAGCTCCTTGTCAGCAGCTCTTTCAGGATGAGGCATCATTCCAAAAACATTACGATCGGCATTACAGACACCTGCAATATTTAATAAAGACCCATTAGGATTTGAATCATCATTAATATTACCGTTTTCATCACAATATTTAAAAAGAATTTGATCGTTCTTAATTAATGATTCTAAGGTTTCTTTATCAGCAAAATATTTCCCTTCACCATGAGCAATAGGAATTTTTACGGCTGTTTTAGCGTACTGGTTAGTAACTAATGTATTTGTAGTTTCAGCTTTTAAGTAAGTATTTTTGCAAATAAATTTATGACTATTATTATGTAGCAAAGCTCCTGGAAGTAACCCACTTTCTGTTAAAATTTGGAATCCATTACAAATCCCCATAACATATCCACCTGCATTAGCAAAGCCAATTATTTCATTCATGATAGGTGAGAATTTAGCAATAGCACCTGATCTTAAATAATCTCCAAACGAGAATCCTCCAGGTAAAATAATAAAATCACACTCTTGCAAATCAGTGTCTTTATGCCAAAGCTTTACCACATCTTGTTTTAAAATAGTTTCAAGAACATAGACCATGTCCATATCACAGTTTGAGCCAGGAAATACAACTACACCAAATTTCATATCATTAATTTTAATGCGGCAAATTTACACATTATAACGCAATGTTGTACTTATAATAGAAGGAAGAAATTACTAAAATTAGAAATAAAAAATTTGCTATTTTTCTACCCTTAGTGTAAGTGAAATAGTTTCCAATAATAATACATAAAGGAGTCATTAAAAAATACCATGATTGGATACTGCCAAAAATTATAAGAGCTGTACAAAGTATAAAATAGAAGAAGATAATTAGAAAAGATTTTCTTGAACGAATACTCTTTTTATAAAGCCATTTGAATAATTCAATAAGGGAAAACAGACTAATTAAAAGGAGGGTAAAAAGCCAAATTAACTTTGGTAATGCTATTGCATTAAGAGTGGGAAACTTAATAAATTGAAGCGTTTCAAATTCTGGAAAGTAAAAAGGTTTGTCAAAAAGGAATGTGTAAATAAAATAGAAGAAATAAGGAGTGATAAGTCCTATGCAAGCAATTGCTAAGTTTCGCCAGTTCAAATTGCTGTAATTGATGCCGCTAATTAGAATTAGCAAGATGAAAAAAAGTAAATTAGGAAAAATAAAACTGAAGATAGAAAGAATGAATGCGGCATTAAAGATTTGAGAAA
>JABJNS010000177.1 GCA_018664745.1 Flavobacteriales bacterium
ACCTATCTTTCCCAATATATAATTCAGCTTCTTCACTTAAAGTTCCATCATCATTTAGTATGTTAATTGATTCAAGTCCGTGCTTATCTCCCAATTTATAATCGTTAATATCATGTGCAGGAGTTATTTTAAGAGCTCCTGTGCCAAATTCCATATCAACATACTCATCAAAGATGATAGGCACTACTCTATTCACTAAAGGCACAATTGCTTTTTTACCTTTTAGGTGCGTGTAGCGTTCATCATTTGGGTTTACACAAATAGCAGAATCTCCTAAAATAGTTTCTGGTCTTGTAGTTGCAATTGTTAGTTTCTCATCACTACCTTCAATATTATAGGCAATGTGGTATAGTTTTGAATTTACTTCTTTGTGGATTACTTCTTCATCTGATAAAGCAGTTTGTGCTGATGGGTCCCAGTTTACCATACGCACTCCTCTGTAGATAAGTCCTTTTTGGTGCAAGTCTACAAAAACTTTTATTACAGATTCACTCATATCATCATCCATAGTGAACTTAGTACGATCCCAATCGCAAGAAGCACCTAGTTTCTTCAATTGTTCTAATATAATTCCTCCATGTTTTTCTTTCCAATCAAAAGCATGAGAAAGAAACTCATCTCTTGTTAAATCTGATTTTTGAATTCCTTCTTTGGCTAATTTTTGTACTACTTTTGCTTCTGTAGCAATAGAAGCATGATCAGTTCCTGGTACCCAACAAGCATTATATCCCATCATACGAGCACGCCTTACCATTACATCTTGTAAAGTGTTATTTAGCATGTGTCCCATGTGTAAAACTCCTGTTACATTTGGTGGAGGAATTACAATTGTGTAAGCCTCACGCTCATCAGGAATGGAATTAAAATAACCTTTTTCCATCCAATGGGCGTACCATTTGTCTTCAGTTATAAGTGGGTTGTATGTTTTTGGGATACTCATATGAATCTTATTTTATAGCTTGCAAATTTACAAATTCTATCGTTCTGAGGAATTCCTACATTATCTTATTTGTATAAGGAAAATATTTTGTTAAATTTGCCGTTCATTATTTGAAAATAATCTAAAAAAAACGAAAAAAATATGAAAAAGATAATCTTATCATTAGCACTTGTAGCAAGTTTTACTACAATTAATGCACAAAGTGCCACAAAAATTGAAGCGCCACAAAAAGAAGTAACAACTAATGTAACTATTGATTTTGAATCAAAAGTTTATGACTATGGTGTCATAGAACATAATGGTAATGGTGATGGTGAGTTTGTGTTTACTAATAATGGGACAGAACCATTATTAATTAAAAATGCGAAAGGTTCATGTGGATGTACTGTTCCTTCATATCCAAAAGAAGAAATACTGCCAGGTGAAACTAAAACTATTGGGGTGAAATATGCAACTAATAGAGTTGGGAAATTCACTAAAACAATCACATTGACTACTAATGCGAGTAAAAAACCAGTTATCTTAACAATTAAAGGTGAGGTAAATCCTCCTGCAAAAGAAGCTAGTGCTCCAGAAAGAAAAACAGAAGGTTCTCCTTTGGAAAAGAAGTAAAAAATTCAAAATATATTACGACATTAGCACCCTCAATTATGGGGGTGTTTTTTTATACAGAAATTTATAGTTATGCCAAGAATATCAAACAAAGGAATTAGTATGCCAGAGTCACCAATCAGAAAGTTGGTGCCATTTGCCGAAACAGCAAAAAAAGAAGGGAAGAAAGTATATCACTTAAATATCGGTCAGCCTGATATTAAAACTCCTGAATTGGCTTTAGAGGCAATTCATAACTTTCCTAATAAAGTAGTAGAATATTCGCACTCAGCAGGATTTGAAAGTTACCGTAAAGGCTTAGCTAGCTATTATCAAAATTTAGGTATTGCTGTTAATCATGATGAGGTGATTGTAACAACTGGAGGGTCTGAAGCACTCTTATTTGCTTTAAATTCTTGCCTTGATAATGGTGATGAGATTATTATTCCTGAACCATTTTATGCAAATTATAATGGATTCTCTACTTCAGCAGGCGTAAAGGTAAAACCTATTGCAACTTCAATTGAAGATGGGTTTGCATTGCCTGCAATAGAAGAATTTGAAAAATTAATAACTCCCGATACAAAAGCAATTCTTATCTGTAATCCTGGAAATCCAACAGGATATTTGTACTCTAAAGAAGAATTAGAAACTTTAAGAGATATTGTTATTAAACATGACTTATTTTTAATTGCTGATGAAGTATATAGAGAGTTTGCTTATGATGGACATATACATCATTCAGTATTGAATATTGAAGGGTTGGAGCAAAATGCAATTGTGATTGATTCAACTTCTAAAAGGTATTCTATGTGTGGAATTAGAGTAGGTTGTATTGTATCAAAAAATATTGAGGTTATGGCAACTGCAATGAAATTTGCGCAAGCAAGGTTATCTCCACCTACATTTGGTCAAGTTGCAGGAGAAGCAGCATTGAAAACGGATGTTTCTTATTTTGAACAGGTGAGTGCAGAATATGTAAGTAGGAGAGATGTACTAGTTGAAGGATTAAACAAAATAGAAGGGGTAATCTGCCCGAAACCTACAGGGGCTTTTTATGCTATTGCTGAGTTGCCTGTTGATAATGCTGATAAATTTGCACAATGGTTATTGGAAGATTTTGAATTGAATGGAGCAACCATTATGGTGGCTCCTGCAGCAGGTTTTTACGCAACTCCTAATACAGGAACAAAACAAGTTCGTATTGCTTATGTGTTGAATAAAGAAGCTTTGCAAAATGCTATTGATATTTTAGAAGCAGCACTTAAGGTTTATCCTGGAAGAATACTTTAATGGACTTAGCTCAACATAAAGAGCAAGTTAAGTTAAAACGTAAAGAAAATCAAAAATTTTTTAAGCGTTTAAAAAAAGTAAAGCCTAAGGTATTGGATAAACTTATTCATCCATTGCATGAAGAGGTTTTTGAATGTACTGATTGCTTGAAATGTGCAAATTGTTGCACAACTACTGGTCCATTATTTACTGATAAAGATATTAGCAGAATTGCAAGACACTTACGGGTTAAACCTTCTGAATTTGTTGAGAAATATTTACAAATAGATGAGGATAGAGATTATGTGTTGCAATCTGTCCCTTGTACTTTTTTAGGAGAAGATAATTATTGCTCTATTTATGATGTTAGGCCTAAGGCCTGTCGTGAATTTCCACATACGGATAGAATAAAGCAAACTCAATTGTTAAAGCTAACTGAAAAGAATGTTGAGGTTTGTCCTGCAGTTTTTGAGATAGTAGAGAAATTGAAAAAGCAACTATGAAGTATATAGCACTATTAAGAGGAATAAATATTAGTGGCCAAAAGATTATTAAAATGGCTGATTTGCGTGCTATTTTAGAAAAAGTTGGTTTAAGCAAAGTACAGACTTATATACAAAGTGGAAATGTCATTTTTGAAAGTGATGAAAGTAAATCTGTTTTAACATCACTTATCATAAATACTATTGAAAAGCAATACGAATTTATTGTTCCTACTTTTATTATAACTCCTAAAGAGCTAGAAAAGGCAATTAGCAATAATCCTTATGGAGAGGTGGAGGGTAATAAGTTGTATCTCACTTTTTTGTCTGATAAAGCAAACTTAGATGGGATGGGCGCTATTCATGAAAAAGTACATGAAAATGAATTTTTGCAACTGATAGAAAATGTAATGTATTTTTATTGCCCTGATGGAGCGGCAAGAAGTAAAATCACCAATAACTTGATTGAGAAGAAGCTAGAAGTAAAAGCTACCACCAGAAATTGGCGTACATGTGATAAGTTGTTAAACTTACTTATAGAGTAAATATTTTCCTCTAACTCTTTTAAACTCTTCTAATCCCTTTTGCCAACTTACTTTAATTTCTTTGGCTGTTTTTCCTGCAATAATTTGTTTTCTGAGTTTATCAGTTCCTGATAGTTTATCAAAGAAGTTATTGAAAAATTCTTCTTTTTCAGGATATTGATTGTAGGCTTCAATTATCCAATTTAAGTTAATAGCTGTCAGGTAATCTTCTTGGAATCTTAAATCCGTTCCAAAGCAGGTTTTGTTTTCATGTTTAGGGTATTTACTCCCTGCTCCACTTTTTGGTATAAAGGAATAGTTACTTTCCAAATAAGGCGCACCAAAATGCTGAAAAGGAGAATCCGTTCCTCTACCAATACTTATAGTTGTTCCTTCAAACAAACATAAACTAGGGTATAAGTTAATTGATCTTGCATTAGGTAAATTAGGAGATGGTTTTATGGGTAAATCATAACTTGTTTTATGAGTGTATTTCTCCATTGTTATTATGCTCAAATCACAATTTTCAGGAGTCCAATTTTCTCCATTTATCATTTGTGCATATTCTCCAATAGTCATTCCATGTACAATAGGAATTGGGTGCATTCCTACAAACGATTGAAAAGCCGTATCTAAAATAGGGCCATCAACATAATGTCCGTTTGGGTTGGGTCTATCTAAAACAATTAAAGGAATGCCAAATTCAGAAGAGGCTTCAATAATATAATGCAAAGTAGAAATATAAGTATAAAATCGTGCGCCTACATCTTGTATGTCAAATACTAAAATATCAATTCCTTGTAATTGTTCAATGCTGGGCTTTTTGTTCTTTCCGTAAAGGGAAATAATAGGAAGTCCTGTTTTTACATCTACTCCATCTTCAATCTTTGCTCCTGCATCTGCTTTCCCTCTGAATCCGTGTTCAGGAGAAAATACCTTAACAACATCAACTCCTAATTCCAGCAAGCTATCTACTAAGTGGGTATTTCCTAACATTGAGGTTTGATTACCCACAATACCTACTTTTTTATTTTCTAAAAGAGGTAGATAAATTTCTGTGCGTTCTGCACCCAGTACTATTTTTTGGGCATTAGCACTAAAAGTGAATAGGACTAAAGCAATGCAGATTATTTGTTTTATTTTCGCCATCAGATGAATGTTGAATATTTTATAGCCAAACGCTTATTTACTGCAAAGGAAGAAAATAATTCCTACACTAAACCTATTTTGAGGATAGCAATTTTAGCAATTGCACTTTCGGTTGCTGTTATGTTGCTTTCAGTAATAGTGGTTACAGGTTTTAAAAATGATATTTCTAACAAAATTATAGGATTTGGATCCCATATTACTATTTCTTCTTTTTCTGATAATCAATCTTACGAAACGGATCCTGTACAAATATCGGATAGTCTTTATACATCCTTATTGGATAATGCTGAGGTAGAGCAAATTAGTATTTTTGCAACTAAAGCAGGAATTGTAAAAACTAAAGATGAAATATTGGGTGTAGTGCTTAAGGGTATAGGTAGTGATTTTAATCCTTCATTTTTTGAAAAAAACCTAGTGGAAGGGGAGGTACCAATTTACAATGATACTTTAACTTCAAGTAGGGTGATGATTTCAAAAAGTGTAGCTGATAATCTTCAATTACAGTTAGGGGAGAAACTAATTATGTATTTTGTTGAAAAACCCCCTAGGGTACGTAAATTTGTAATTGCAGGAATTTATGAAACAGGCTTTACTGATTTTGATGATTTGATTGTAATGGCAGATATTCGCCATATTCAAAAATTGAATGGATGGAAAACAAATCAAGTTGGAGGTTTTGAAATACTGATTGATAACTTTGATAGGTTAGAGGAAACTACAGATAAAATACACAAAAAAATTCCTCTTGACTTAAAGGCTCAGAGTATAAAAGAGAAAACTCCTCAAATTTTTGACTGGTTAGATTTACAAGACATCAATGTGCGTGTAATTTTAATATTAATGCTGATAGTTGGAGGGGTGAACATGATTACTGCATTATTAATTCTAATTTTAGAACGCACTAAAATGATAGGGATTTTAAAAGCATTAGGGGCTGATAATTGGAGTGTTCGTAGGGTATTTCTGTACAGTGCTATTCATCTTATCCTTAAAGGATTGTTCTGGGGAAACTGCATTGCTTTAGGCTTTGGGTTTTTACAACAACAATTTTCAATTATTAGTTTAGATCCTAGTATTTACTATATGAATACTGTGCCTATCAATTTTGATTTTACAGCAATACTGTTCTTAAATTTAGGAACAATTGTTATTTGTTATCTTATCTTAATTATTCCTTCAGTAATCATAACAAAAATCACGCCTGTAAAAGCAATTCGCTTTGAGTAATTTTATAAATTCGCAAGCATAAAAAAATAAGAATATCAGTAATGAAATTTTATAATAACATATTAGAAACTATTGGAAACACTCCATTAGTAAAACTGAATAAAACAGTAGAAACAGATGCTTTAGTTTTAGCAAAAGTAGAAACTTTTAACCCTGGACATTCAATAAAAGATAGAATGGCTCTTAAAATGATTGAGGATGCTGAACTAGATGGGAGATTGCGAGTTGGCGGCACAATTATTGAAGGTACTTCTGGAAATACTGGCATGGGTTTAGCTCTAGCAGCAATACAAAAAGGCTACAAATGTATTTTTGTTATGGCAGATAAGCAATCCAAAGAAAAGATGGATATTTTG
>JABJNS010000178.1 GCA_018664745.1 Flavobacteriales bacterium
AATTTAGCAAATTCACCTGTAAATTTCAAACGAACATTGGCTAGTGAACCATTCCTGTGTTTTGCAATAATTACTTCTCCTTGACCTCTAGAATCATCTCCATTATCCCATTCATATATCTTATAGTATTCAGGACGGTAAATAAAGGTTACAATATCAGCATCCTGCTCAATTGCACCTGATTCCCTAAGGTCAGAAAGCATAGGTCGTTTACTTCCTACACCTGTACGACTTTCCACCCCTCTATTTACTTGAGATAGGGCAATTACTGGAATTTTTAATTCCTTAGCAATTCCTTTAAGTGATCGAGAAATTGTAGAAATTTCCTGCTCTCTATTCCCTCCTTTTCCTCCAGCACTCATTAATTGTAAGTAGTCAATCATAATAATTCCTACTCCATGATTTTTTACTAATCTTCTTGCTTTTGCTCTTAATTCAAAAACAGATAAACCTGGAGTATCATCAATGTAAATAGGAGCTTCTGATAAATGTTTTATTTTTTCGTGTAATTGTACCATTTCATGATCAGCTAAATCACCTTTACGCAATTTACTAGCCCCTAACTCTGCTTCACTAGCAATTAACCTATTTACTAATTGTTCTGCTGACATCTCTAAAGAGAAGAATCCGATAGGTGTGTCATGATCAACAGCAACATTTCTTGCCATTGTTAAAGCAAAAGCAGTTTTACCCATTCCTGGTCTTGCAGCACAAATTACTAAATCAGATTTTTGCCAACCAGAAGTAATTCTATCTAAATTGGAAAACCCTGATGGAATTCCACTTAATCCATCTTCTTTATTTCTTAAGGTTTCAATGTTTTCTATAGCACCCTTAATCAGTGTACTCATCTTATCGTAACTCTTTCTAAGGGTTCCTTCTGTTACAGTAAATAGTTTTTCTTCAGCTGTATTCAGTAAGTCAAAAATATCTACTGAGTCATTAAAAGCATCCCCTATGATATTATTGGAAATACTAATAAGCGAACGCTTGATGAATTTTTCAGCAATAATACGGGCATGAAATTCAGTATTAGATGAAGAGGCAACATTATTAGTCAGTTCTGAAATGTAGGCTAGTCCACCTACAAAATCTAATTCCTCCATACGTTTCAACTCTTCTGAAACTGTAAGAATATCAACTGGTTGAGTGTGGTTGAAAAGATTTACAATAGCTTCAAATATTCTTTGATGTTCGGCCTTGTAAAAATATTCAGCTTGTAGGGAATCAATAGCATCTGACAAAGATTCATTGTCAATCATTAAAGCACCTAATACAGCTTGTTCCAGCTCAATTGCTTGAGGTTGTAATTTACCATCAATCTTTGCAGTTGTGGTTGCTTTTAATGTTCTTTGTCCTACTTTTTTTGTCATTGTTTACTCTTTTACAAATCCCATATTTGAGAATTTCTCCATTCTATTGTTTACTAAGGTATCTTTATCAATGTCAATAAATTCCTTAATTGCTTTACTAATTGATTTTTTAACTATTTTATAAGTTTCCTCAGGGAAAGTATGCGCTCCTCCTAGAGGTTCTTTGATGATTTCATCAACAAGCCCAATTCCTTTCATGTCGGTAGCTGTTAGTTTTAAGGCATCAGCAGCAGTTTCTTTATGTTCCCAACTTCCCCATAAAATTGTAGAACAATTCTCAGGAGAAATTACAGAGTACCAAGCATTATTAAGCATTAATATTTTGTCGCCAACACCTATACCTAAGGCACCACCTGAAGCTCCTTCACCAATAATACAAACAATAACGGGTACTTCTAGTTTTGTCATTTCAAGAATGTTACGAGCAATGGCTTCCCCTTGCCCTCTTTCTTCAGCTTCTAATCCTGGAAAAGCACCTGGAGTATCTACTAAACAAACGACAGGTTTCCCAAATTTTTCGGCCATTTTCATAAGCCTTAATGCTTTTCTATATCCTTCAGGATTAGCCATTCCAAAGTTACGGAATTGCCTTTGTTTAGTGTTTCTACCTTTTTGTTGACCGATAAACATAACAGATTGCTTACCTATAGTACCCCAGCCACCTACTATAGCCTTGTCATCTTTTACACCTCTATCTCCATGTAATTCTATAAAATCACCATCAGAAAGCGCTTCAATATAGTCCAAAGTATAAGGTCTTTGTGGGTGACGAGAAAGTTGTACTTTTTCCCATGAAGTTAAATTTCCATAGATTTCTTTCCTAGTACTTTCAATTTTTGCTTCAATATCAGCAACTGTTTTACTGACATCTACAGCCCCATCAGTACCTAGTTCTTTAGCTTGTTTAAGCTTAATAATTAGTTCTTCTATTGGTTTTTCAAACGCTAAATAATCCATTGTATTTTTATTTAAAAAGGAGAACAAAGTTAAATAAAATGATTTGTCTACCCTTTAAAATTTTGAGTTGATTATTTTTGTTGTTGAAAACTAAAATCAATTATGATTGTATATCCAAATGCCAAAATAAATATTGGACTTAATGTGCTTGAAAAACGATCAGATGGCTATCATGAATTATCCTCTGTCTTTTATCCAGTAAAAGAATTATATGATATTTTAGAAATTATTCCCTCTACTGATTTTTCTTTTTCAAGTAGTGGTATTTCTATTCCTGGCGAAAATAATATTTGCACAAATGCCTTTGACTTGTTAAAAGCAGATTTTGGAATTGGAAATGTAAAAATTCATTTGCACAAACAAATTCCTGTTGGAGCAGGACTAGGAGGTGGTTCGGCTGATGGGGCTTTTACTTTAACAGCTTTGAATGAACTTTTTGATTTGAAATTAAGCAATTTTCAATTGGAAAAATATGCTTTGCAATTGGGTGCTGATTGTCCATTTTTTATTGATAATACCTCAAAATTAGTAGAAGGAATAGGGGAGAAGATGATAAATATTGATTTGGATTTATCTCAATTTGAAATTAAATTAATTAATCCTGAAATACATATTTCTACCAAGGAAGCATATACTGGAGTAGCACCACAAAACCCTGAATTATCTGTAGAAGAAATAATAAAAATCCCAATAAAAGAGTGGAAGGGAAAACTTAAAAATGATTTTGAAATTTCTGCTTTTGAAAAATACCCGCAATTAGCAAAAATGAAAGAAAAGCTATATGCTGATGGTGCTATTTATGCAAGTATGACTGGAAGTGGGAGTGTGCTTTATTCTTTACAGAATATTGTTTAAATCTTGTCTTCCAATTATTGTCATAATTTCGACAATATTATTGTTTACTCTGTAGTAAATACTGTCAGAACCACAGACAGAACGCCTGTATCCAGTTTTTATATAATCTACTGATTCAAATGAATATGGATTTTCGGATATGGTGTCAAAATATTCAAAGAAAGTATCAAAATATTTATCAGCTTGTGCTGTTCCAAAATTCTTAACTCCATATTGGTGAATTCTAATTAAATCATTTTTAGCAGTTTTACTTAGCTTGTAATTAGCCATTAAGTAAGGATTTTGATTCAGCTAATATTTGTGCTTTGCTCTGCTTGGTGAAACCACTATTCTCTGCTTTCTCTAATTTAGCTCTTATCCAGTCAATTTTTCTTTGTTGCTTTCTTGCTTGTCTAATTAAATCATTTACTAGTTCACTTTTGCTAGCGTATTCTTTGCTGTTTATTTGATCTTTTAACCAATCATCATTGGGCTGGGTGAATGAAATACTTTGTCTTGCCATATTTTTTTAATTTGGTGTAAATTTACACCAAATATGTGCATTAAACAAATTTAAAAGTATAAAATATATAATTCTGTTTTTTGCAAAATACACACAACTAGAAAAAATGAAAGCAGAGCTTTATGTTGATGGTGCTATTTATGCAAGTATGACGGGAAGTGGAAGTGTGCTTTATGGGGTGTTTAAGAAAAAATAATGTTATAGTTATAGCCATTAAGTTTTCTAAAATTTTACTAAATTCTTGTAAGCTAACGGACTCAGTATTGATTATAGTTTTTGTTAAGTGCTAATATTATTTTTCACTTAAATATTCTTCTGCTTTTAGTTTGAGCATAGTTATCGATATATCGATATAATTACTGTCTTCAATTCTCTCAAAATGCTCACTAAATTGAGGATTGTTAGGGAGGCCAAATTTATCTAAAATATCTTCAATAAGGTAAATAGCTTCTTCAAATGCTTCAGCTTGTTTACCTTCAATAATATTGTTCTCATAATCAACCAGTTTATTCTGTTTAATTAACTGGATAAAAAGTTCTTTTACTTCTTTATCTTTCATTAATATTTTATTTTTTTCTTATTGATAACCTTATCATATTCATAAAGTATTCGGTCAGATTCAGAAAATGGAATTTTATATTGATTACAAATTTTTTCTAAATCCTTTAAATATTCTAAATATTGATTGATACTGTCATTTAAATTTGTTTTTAATTTTAATTCGGTTCCATAGATAATGCGATAAACTCTTTGATCAATAATTTGATATATAGTTGAATTTTTAAATCTCAAAATTGTTGAAGCCATTGGTAAACGAATGCCTTTTGTCTCCAGCAATTTTATTAAGATTTTGCAAGTTAGATTAGTATCGATAAATTTAGCTTTTCGATCAATTTTATTTATTAAATGAAGTGTTTCTTTATTTAATATAGCGTAGCGATTAGTTTTCCACAATACAATTTCATTTATCAATTCTTGATTAAATTTTAAAGTGACTTTATCTAACTTTTTGGTTAATTCAGGTTGAAACTTATATTCTAAATTCAGAAGCTCTTCTGTAGATGGGTTATATTATTGTATCTTCTTCATTTTATTATAGTTAATGTGTAGATAATTGATGACTTACATTAATACAAAAAAAATCCCTACCAACTTGGCAGGGATTTCTATTCTAATAAAAGCAACTATCTTTTAGCCATTCATAGTTACCAAGAACTCAGTATTGTCTTTTGTTTTCTGTAATCTATCTTTCATGAATTCAATTGCTTCAATTGGATTCATATCTGCTAAGTAATTTCTAAGTACCCAAATTCTTTGAATATGTTCTTTATCCAATAATAAGTCCTCACGCCTAGTAGAAGAAGAAACTAAATCAACAGCAGGATAAATTCTTCTATTGGCAATTCTTCTATCTAGTTGAAGTTCCATGTTACCTGTACCTTTAAATTCTTCAAAGATTACCTCATCCATTTTACTTCCTGTTTCTGTAAGGGCAGTTGCTAAAATAGTTAATGAACCTCCTTTTTCAATCTTACGAGCGGCACCAAAGAAACGCTTTGGTTTGTGTAATGCATTGGCATCTACACCTCCACTCAATATTTTTCCTGAAGCAGGTTGTACTGTGTTGTAGGCTCTTGCCAAACGAGTAATAGAATCCAATAGGATAACTACATCATGTCCGCATTCTACCATCCTTTTTGCTTTTTCCAATACAATATCAGCTACCTTTACATGTCTGCTTGCTGGCTCATCAAAAGTAGAAGCAATTACTTCAGCATTTACACTTCTTTCCATATCTGTAACCTCTTCAGGACGCTCGTCAATTAAAAGAATGATCATGTAAACTTCAGGATGATTATCAGCAATTGCATTTGCAATATCCTTTAGAAGTACAGTTTTACCTGTTTTAGGTTGTGCTACAATTAATCCTCTTTGTCCTTTACCTAATGGAGTAAAGATATCAAGCATTCTAGTAGAAACATTGTTGTGTCCATTTCCTAAAAGGTTAAACTTTTCATAAGGGAATAGTGGCGTTAAATGGTGAAAAGGAATCCTATCTCTAACAATTCCTGGATCACGACCATTAATACTCTCTACTTGTATTAAAGGAAAGTATTTCTCACCTGTTTTTGGTGGACGAACTGTCCCTTTAATAGTGTCGCCCGTTTTTAAACCAAATAGCTTAATTTGTGAATGCGAAACATAAACATCATCAGGTGATGATAAGTAGTGATAATCGCTTGAACGCATAAAACCGTACCCATCAGGCATGATTTCAATTACTCCTTCCGTATTGATTATTCCATCAAAGTTATAATCGTATTTTGATGGGGGAGTATTACTGTTTGATTGGTTTTTATTGCTGTTATGTTTTGGTTTAGGGTGTGAGTTGGTTTGCCCTTCTCCTTTTTTAGGATGATTGTGAACTGGCTTTTTAGGGCCATTGTTATCATCATTTTTCTTTGGGTGGTTATGCACGGGTTTTTTAGGTGCATTTTGCCCATCTTTATTTTTTTGATGATTGTGAACAGGTTTTTTATGCTCTTTTTTCTCTTCAGTATTTTTTTGAAGGTTATGCACAGGTTTTTTAGGCACATTCCTTTCTTTTTTATTTTCTTGCTGCAGAGTTGCTTGTTTTTGTACAGGCTTCTTCTCAGTTCTAGGTCTTTGTTTCTTTTCAGGAGCAGGTTGCGGTTTCGCATTTTCTGCCTGATGATCCAAGATAGCATAAGCCAAATCTTGTTTTTTTAATTTCTCAAACTTTTTGAGATTTAGTTCTGTCGCAATTGCTTTTAAATCAGCAACTTTTTTTGCGTTTAATTCTTCTAATTTATACATAAATATTTTTTAATATAATAATCTTAATTCGGTTGTAAATGTGAATTGTCAAGATGTTTTGTAGGGGGAGTTACTTTAGATAAGTTGTGCAATAATACAAATTTTTTAAGATATGGGCAAATCCTACAATTTTATTAGTTTTGCAGCAAATACTTACAACTATGATTCAAAGAGTACAATCTTTATTTTTTTTCTTTTCAGCTATCTGTTCCATTACTATTGTTTACACTTTTCCAGTATTGCAAGATGATACAAACATTTACTTATTAAAAGATCATTTTTCTGATGCTCGTCTGTTTGTGTTCTTGTCAGCAGCTCTTTCTATTTTTGCAATATTTCAGTTTAAAAATAGAAGTAGACAACAGCTAATTGCTTCTATTGCTCGCCTGATGATAACCATTGCATTTTTCTTAATTGTATTCTTACACAGGGAAGAAGAGGTTTTTGGAATAGGAATGATTCTCTTAATTGTCCCGTTTATTACTTTAATAGCAGCAAACTTCTTTATTAGAAAAGATGAAAAATTAGTAAAGTCTTCTGATAGAATACGTTAGCCTTTACTTCTAGGAAATTCCACTACTCGTAAATCTTTTATGTCTTTCCCATCAATTGTAAAGCATAATATTGTTTTAACTTGGTGAATTCCATAATCGCCTACTGCTCCAGGGTTCATATGCAATAATTGGTTCTTTTTATCATACATCACTTTTAGGATATGTGAATGTCCACAAATAAATAAGTCAGGATTTGCTTGTTCAATAATAGGTAGTATCTTCTTGTCATACCTTCCAGGGTATCCCCCAATATGCGTCATCATTACATTTACCTTCTCACATTTGAAATAGAGATTTCCTTTAAATTCTGTTCTGATAGTTCTGTCGTCAATATTTCCATAAACAGCTTTAACTGGAGCGTATTTTTTTAAAGCATCTGTTACTTCAAGTGAACCAATATCGCCAGCATGCCAAATTTCATCAGCTTTTTCAAAATGTGGAAAAAAACGCTCATCCAAAGTGTGATGAGTGTCTGAAAGCAGTACAATTTGCTTCATTTACTTTAATAGTGTAACTATACCTGTATAGATAAATGGTTTGTCTTTAAAATCAATTGCTAAAATAGAATAGGAGTATACTCCATCTTGTACAAAGTTGCCATTAACTTTACCATCCCATATTCCATTATCATCTTGAAAAATAATTTCACCCCATCTATCAAAAATAGTGATTGTATA
>JABJNS010000179.1 GCA_018664745.1 Flavobacteriales bacterium
AAAAAAGAATTAAGAAAAATGGCAAATAAAGGAACATATATTAAGGAGTCGTATGACGAGTTAATAAATAAAGTGAGTTGGCCAACTTGGTCAGAATTACAAAGCAGTTCTATTGTTGTTGCAATTGCAACAGTGATAATTGCTTTAATTATTTATGTAATGGATTCAGCATTTAGTAATGTGATGAATTTATTTTATGGTTTCTTTTCATAATTAGAGGATGGAGCAAGAAGTAGGAAATATGAAATGGTACGTCCTAAGAGTGATGGGAGGTAAAGAGAATAAAACAGTATCTTTTATTGAAAAGGAAATTGATCGCTTAGGAATGCAAGATTTTGTTGCTCAGATATTGGTGCCAACTGAAAAAGTCTACCAAATTAGAAATGGTAAGAAGGTAAGTAAAGAGAGGAATTTCTTTCCTGGTTATGTTTTGGTTGAAGCTAATTTAGTTGGAGAAGTTCCTCATATTTTAAAGAATGTTACTAATGTTCTTGGGTTTTTAGGAGCTACTAAAGGAGGTGTTCCTGTACCAATGAGAAAGAGTGAGATTAATAGAATTTTAGGTAAGGTTGATGAAATGGCTCTTACTGATGAAAGTGTTAGTATTCCTTTTGTTGTTGGCGAAACAGTGAAAGTTATTGATGGACCTTTTAATAGTTTTAATGCCGAGATTGAAGGTATTGATGAACAAAAGAAGAAGTTAAAATTAATGGTAAAAATCTTTGGGAGAAAAACTCCTTTAGAGTTAAATTTTATGCAAGTAGAAAAAATATAATAGAATGGCAAAAGAAATTTCAGCACTTATTAAATTACAGATTAGAGGAGGGGCAGCAAATCCTGCACCACCAGTTGGTCCTGCATTAGGAGCGAAAGGGGTGAACATCATGGAGTTCTGTAAACAATTTAATGCAAGAACACAAGATAAATCAGGAAGTATTGTTCCTGTTGTAATTACAGTATTTGCAGATAAATCATTTGAATTTATCATTAAAACTGCACCTGCTGCTGCACAAATTTTAGCTGCTGCTAAAAAGAAAAGCGGATCAGGTGAACCAAACAGAGTGAAAGTTGCTACAATTACTTGGGATCAAGTAAGAGCAATTGCAGAAGATAAAATGGCAGATTTAAATGCTTTTAAAGTGGAGTCAGCAATGAAGATGGTAGCTGGTACTGCAAGAAGTATGGGGATAAATGTTAAAGGAGCTTTTCCTTCATAAAAAATAAAATTTAAAATAGTTTAACTAATGGGAACTAGTAAAAACAGAAAAAGTGCTTTGGAAAATGTTGATATGAAAAAATCATATAGCATTGAAGAAGCTTCAGCAATTATCAAAGATAATGCAAAAGCTAAATTTGATGAGTCTGTAGAATTGGCAGTAAGATTAGGAGTTGATCCTAGGCAAGCTAATCAAATGGTAAGAGGTGTTGCTTCTTTACCACACGGTACAGGTAAAAAATTAAAAGTATTAGCTTTAGTTTCGGCTGACAAAGAAGCAGAAGCAAAAGAAGCTGGTGCTGATTTTGTTGGTTTGGACGAGTATATTGAAAAAATCAAAGGAGGTTGGACAGATATTGATGTTATCGTAACAATGCCTTCAATTATGGGTAAGATTGGTGCTTTAGGTAGAGTGTTAGGGCCAAGAGGATTGATGCCAAACCCAAAATCAGGAACTGTAACTATGGATGTTGCAAAAGCTGTTTCTGATGTAAAAAAAGGAAAAATTGATTTCAAGGTAGAGAAGAATGGAATTATTCATGCTTCAGTTGCTAAGGTTTCTTTTGATGCTAATAAGATTGCTGAAAACGCTAATGAGTTATTACAAACAATCATTAAGTTAAAGCCTTCTGCAGCAAAAGGTACTTATGTAAAAAGTGTTTTTATGTCAAGCACTATGGGATTAGGATTAGAAATTGATGCTAACTCGTTAGTTTAATAAATTTTAGAAAAGCGTAAGATGAATAAATTAGAAAAAAATCAAATGATTGAGGTCCTTGACGGGATGCTTAATGAAAATAATAACTTTTATTTAGCTGACATCTCTGGCTTAACTGCTGAGGAAAATAGTGCTTTAAGAAGATTATGTTTTAAAAGAA
>JABJNS010000180.1 GCA_018664745.1 Flavobacteriales bacterium
GTTGTTTTTTAATTCTACTCCATTCGGACCATAATCGTAAGCAGCTGCTAAGCCATCATAAATCTCGGAGGATTGAAAAACATAACCATACTCTTTTGCATGGGATACTACTTTTTTAAAGATATCTTCATAATTTGCCATGACGCAAAAATAGTAATTCTCTTATTTTATTATGTAGTTTTGCCGTATGATTCAAGTTGACAATAAAATTATTTCTTTAGATATTTTTGAAAAGCACTTTATTTGCGATTTAAATGCGTGTAAAGGGGCTTGTTGTGTGGATGGAGATGCAGGCGCTCCATTGCTGGAAAAGGAAGTAACTATTTTAGAAGATATTTATGAACAGGTAAAACCCTACATGGTACAAAAAGGGATTGATGTGGTGAATAAATTAGGGGTGGCTGTGCTTGATTCTGAGGGAGAAGTAACTACTCCACTTGTAAATAATAGAGAATGTGCTTTTGTAATTGAGGAAAAAGGAATTTCAAAATGTGCTATTGAAAAAGCTCACTTAGCTGGTAAAGTTGATTTTAAGAAACCAATTTCCTGCCATTTATTTCCAATACGCATAAAAGAATACCGTGATTTTGATGCGATAAATTATGAGGAAATTAAAATTTGTGCACCTGCCTGTAAGTGTGGTAGTGAATTAGAAGTTCCGGTTTATGCTTTTTTGAAAGAGCCTCTTATTCGTAAATATGGAGAGGCTTGGTACAAGGAATTATTGGAGGCTGTAAAAACTATTTCACATTAAAATTATTTTAGTATGTTTGTAATTAAATAGTTAAGTCACTTACTATAAAAGTGACAATAATTAAATTATAAATTTATGGAATGGTATTTAAAGGTAATGAAGGAAAATTTCTCAAACTTTAGCGGAAGAGCTAGAAGAAAAGAGTATTGGATGTTTGCATTAATCTACATGATTGTTATTATCATTGCAATGGTCTTAGACGGGGCTCTTGGATTAGGATTTGATATGGGTTATGGGGTAACAGCTCCTTATGGCTGGATTTACTCTATCGTAGCACTAGTACATTTGATTCCTGCTTGGGGGGTTTTAGTTAGAAGATTACATGATGTTGGAAAAAGCGGATGGTTTATGTTGATTTCATTAGTCCCAATAATTGGGGGTATTTGGTTGCTTGTTTTGGTATGTACTGATGGAGACAGCTCAGAAAACGCTTATGGACCTTCTCCAAAGTCAGTAGAATAGCTCAGGAAAATTCTTATATTATAAATTTCTATCTAGTAAAATTCATATTTTGCTAGATAGATTTTTTTAAATATTTCCAATCCATATAAAAAGTGCCAAAGGGCAGGATAGAGGCTAGTAATACAATTCCTAAATCTTTAATTCTCCAATTCTCATTTTCTTTAATTAGAAATGCGAATAGTATATAGCTGACAAATAAAAGACCATGAGGCATTCCTAGTAATTTTACATAAGTTGGGTCGCCTAATTGGTATTTGAAATACAAACCAACTGTCATTAAAAGGATATAAGATACTCCTTCTAAAAATGCAATGATTCTAAATGTATTTTTCATTAATCCTATTTAAAAGCGTTCTCGCCCGTAACATCCATACCTGTAATCAACAAGTGAATATCGTGCGTTCCTTCATAAGTAATTACTGATTCTAAATTCATCATATGCCTCATGATTGAATATTCTCCCGTAATTCCCATAGCACCTAAAATTTGTCTTGCTTCTCTAGCAATATTTAGTGCCATGTCAACATTGTTACGCTTACACATAGATATTTGTGCAGAAGTAGCTCTACCTTCATTTCTTAATACCCCTAAACGCCAAGTTAATAATTGTGCTTTTGTGATTTCAGTAATCATTTCTGCTAATTTCTTTTGTTGTAATTGGTAACTTGCAATTGGTTTTCCAAATTGAATTCTTTGCTTTGCATATCGTAATGCTGTGTCATAACAATCCATTGCAGTACCGATTGTCCCCCAAGCAATTCCATATCTTGCAGAATCCAAACAACTTAGTGGGGCTCCTAATCCATCTTTATTCGGGAGAATATTATCCTTAGGGATTTTTACATTGTCAAATACTAATTCTCCTGTAGCTGATGCTCTCAAACTCCATTTCCCGTGTGTTTCAGGAGTTGTAAATCCTTCCATTCCTCTTTCAACTAATACTCCTTTTATTCTTCCTTCTTCATTTTTTGCCCA
>JABJNS010000181.1 GCA_018664745.1 Flavobacteriales bacterium
AATGATTTACAAGCGGTTGAACCAAATTCGCTTATCAAAGTAGTGTTTTCGGATTTACATTGAGGACAAATAACTATATTTGATGGTGGAGCAATGCCGTATTTTCTGAGTTTTTCTTTGGTTGCATCTGTCATCCATTCTGTAGTCCAAGCAGGAGAGTATACTATTTTCAACTCAAAATTATTGATGTCATTTTTTGTTAAACAAGTTTTTATGTCATCCATGAATGTTTTTACGGCAGGACAACCCGAATAGGTAGGAGTGATTGAGATTGTAAGGCAGTCGTTCTCAAATTTCACTTCTCGAATAACTCCTAATTCTACAACTGAAATTACAGGAATTTCAGGGTCAGGAACAGTATTTAAAAGTTCCCAAATGTATTTTGTATTACCACTTTGCATCTGGATATGCTCTTTGTAAAAATTGCATTTCAGATAAAATAAATCCTAAGTATTCAGTATGTAAACCTTTTTTTCCTCCAGTTGCCATATAAGCATCTTCTGGTCGGGTTAATTTTGCTTTAGTAAGGATATTATTTACCATAGTATCCCAATCTGACTTTAACACAGAATTATCAACAGCAATACCTGAGTTTACCAACTCAGTATCCACCTCATCCATCTCAAAAAGTTCTCCTGTATACATCCAAAGTTCGTCTAAAGCAACTTGTGTTTTAGTATTACTTTCAGCTGTTCCATCTCCTAAGCGAACTAACCAATTACTAGAATGACGTAAATGATATTTTACTTCTTTTAAGGATTTACTAGCTAAGGCTGAAAGCGTTTCATCTTTACTAGTTGCAAGTTGAGTGTAAAATAAAAAATTGAAGACATCATGCAGAAAATTTCTTACAATTGTTGTTCCAAAATTTCCATTTTCTTGCTCCACTAACTGATGGTTAAAAAACTCTCTTTCGTTTCTTCTGAAAGCTAATTCATCAGCTGATTTAGCACCATCTAATTGTGCTGCATATTGATAAAATCCATTAGCCTGTCCAAACATATCTAATGAGATGTTAGACATTGCAATATCTTCCTCTAAAGTTGGTCCGTTTGAACACCATTCTGACATTCTTTGTCCTAAAATTAAGGAGCTATCCGCAATTCTTAAAGTATATGTAAATAAATTACTCATGCTTAAATATGTTTTGATCCTTCAGGCATAGTATAGAAGGTAGGGTGACGGTACATTTTATCATTTGATGGGTCAAAGAATGCTTCACTGTCTTCTGTTTCTGATGAAACAATATTTTCTGATTTTACAACCCAGATACATGAGCCTTCATTTCTTCTTGTGTACAATTCTCTTGCATTTTCCAATGCCATTACTTTGTCGCTTGCATGTACATTTCCTGCATGTTTGTGGGCTAAGCCATTTTTACTTTGAATAAATACTTCCCAAACTGTTGCGTTTTCTGCCATAATATATTTTTAATTTGCTACTAATTCTTGTTTTTTAGCGTATGCTTTTGCTGCATTGCGTACCCATTCTCCTTCATCATGAGCTTTTTTATGATGTGCAAGTCTTTGTTTGTTGCAGGGTCCATTTCCGTTTACAACACTCCAAAACTCATCCCAATCCATTTCCCCAAAATCATAACTTTGCCTTTCTTCATTCCATTTTAAATCAGGGTCAGGAATAGTAAGTCCAATAACTTCAGCTTGCCCAACAGTTTTATCAATAAAATCTTGTCGTAAAGCATCATTAGTTTGTCTTTTTATTTTCCATTTCATGGCATTCCCTGTTCTTGGAGAATCAGAATCCTGAGGACCAAACATCATTATTGAAGGCCACCAGAAACGGTTCAATGCATCTTGTGCCATAGCTTTTTGTTCAGGTGTTCCTTTTGCCATTTCTGCCATTATTTCATAACCTTGTCTTTGGTGAAAACTTTCTTCTTTACAAATCTTAACCATTCCTCTAGAGTAAGGCCCATAAGATGTTCTTTGTAAAGAAACTTGATTAACAATAGCTGCACCATCTACTAGCCAACCTACAGCTCCCATATCCGCCCAACTTAAAGTAGGGTAATTAAAAATAGAAGAGTATTTTGCTTTTCCTTCATGGAGTTGCTGTACAAGTTCCTCACGAGAGATGCCTAAAGTTTCACAGGCAGAATATAAATACAAACCATGTCCTGCTTCATCCTGTACTTTGGCTAATAATATCATTTTTGCTCTAAGTGATGGAGCTCTTGTAATCCAGTTTCCTTCAGGTTGCATTCCAATAATTTCGGAATGTGCATGTTGGGAAATTTGACGAATCAAATGCTTACGGTAAGCATCAGGCATCCAATCCTTAGGCTCAATTTTCTTTTCGGCATCAATACGCTCTTGAAATTTAATATCGTTCATTATTAATATTTTGTTGTGCAAATTTATGAATTTATGCTCTCCTAAATGTGATATTTGTCACAATATCCTAATCGGTTTTATCTAAAATGATATTTTTGCAGAAATTTTAAGATTATGAATAAGTTTCACCCTTTAACAATTACAAATATAACTAAGCTTACTGCTGATGCTGTAGCTATTAGTTTTGATGTTAGTAATAACTCTTTATTCCAATTTGAAGCCGGGCAATATATTACAATAAAGAAAGAAATAAATGGAGAGCAGGTAAGAAGGGCTTACTCTATTTGTAGTACTAATGCTGAAGGTGTAACTATTGGCGTTAAAAAAGTAGCAGGAGGGAAGATGTCCACTTTTTTGACTGAAAACATAAAAGAAGGAGAGGTGTTAGAAGTAATGCCGCCATCAGGTAATTTTATAATAAAAGGAGATAATAAACACATAGTGGGAATTTGTGCAGGAAGTGGTGTAACGCCAATTTTATCCATGATAAAAACGGTACTTGCTCAAGATTCAGATAATAAGTTTACTTTGATTTATGGAAATAAAACTAAGGATTCTAGCATGTTTGCTGCTGAATTATTACAGTTGCAGGAAAATAATAGCGATCGTTTTAAAATCCATAACGCTTATTCTCGTGAAGGTGTATCTGGAGCAATTAATGGGAGGTTGGACAAAAACACTATCCAACAGTTATTAAATACTTTTATGCCAATAAAAACGGCTGATGCTTATTTTATTTGTGGCCCTGGTGAGTTAATTGATAATGCAAATGAATTGTTATTACTGAATAATATCAATCAAGCTAAAATAAACTTTGAACGCTTTACAGTTGTTGAAAAAGAAGAAGTTGCTGATAATGCTGCTGTTGAGATTATTGCAAATGTAATGGTATCAGTCGATGGTGAAGATTTTGAATTTACCTTATCTAATAAAGGACAAACGATATTAGATGCAGCAATGGAGCAAGGAGCTGATGTTCCTTTTTCTTGTAAAGGAGCAGTATGTTGTACTTGTAAGGCAAAAGTAATGGAAGGTAAAGTTACTATGGATGCCAATTATTCTTTGTCGGAAGAAGAAGTAGCTGAAGGTTTTGTTTTAGGTTGCCAAGCACGCCCAGCTTCAGCCAATGTGGTGGTTGATTTTGATGAGATGTAAATAGAATGTGTTTTTATGTAAAGAAGAAGCCAAGCAAAATGCTTGGCTTTTTTTATGCTAAATACTTGTATTTATTTTAAACAGATTTTTTTTACAACTACTTTGATGCAAATAACAAAGACTTTGATGTAAAATACAAACACTTTGATTTTGAATATTGCTAGAGGTAATGGTTGTGAAAACACCATAAAAAAAGGTTGTTTGTATAATTAGCCGATAATTGTTTAATTTAGTGGGTAGTAAAAATTACTGCCCACTTTTTATTTCCAGCTAAAAGAATTAGCTAATACTAAAAGAATTATTCCTTGCAATCCAACTAAAAAATAATGCAGGATATTGATTTGTGTTTTAGCATCAGTAATTTCAAAACCATATTCCAAAGTTTTGTAAAATAAAAAGGAAATCCCTAGGCCAATGAGGTATCCTAATTGCTTATTGATGTCAATCTTTGCTAGTAATTCTTTATCCTGTGCAACTAGCGTTTCGGCACGCAGCAAATAACCACCAAAAACAAAAGTAAACTGATAACCAATATAAACTAAAAGGGCAGAAGTAAAGGT
Organism: Flavobacteriales bacterium; assembly: GCA_018664745.1. Classification (GTDB taxonomy): domain Bacteria; phylum Bacteroidota; class Bacteroidia; order Flavobacteriales; family BACL11; genus UWMA-0277. Next base: position 4,070 of record JABJNS010000181.1, read on the forward strand.
GTATTGCAAAGCCATAAATACCAAAAGAGTGGTTAGCATTATTATTTCAACTCCCATGGAAATTTGAAAGAATTTACGGATGTTAAGTAGCTTATCATAAAACTTTGCAATTACTAGCATTGCAGCAGCAAGAGCAATACCACCTAAAGAGTAAATAGAAGGGTCAGTTAGTGGTTGATAAATTGTAAATAGTATACCAACAGATAAACCTGTAAAAGATGAGTTTAGTAGTTTATACCAAAGAAAGTTATTTTCTTTTAACTTCACCTTAACTTACTATTAATAGTAAGTTAGTCTTCTAACTTTAGCAACTTGTTTTGCTAAACGGATAACTTGTTTTGTGTACCCAAACTCATTATCGTACCATACATATAGTACTACATCTTCACCATCAGCAGTAGCAATAGTTGCTTGGCTATCGTAAACTGAACAACAGTTGTTTCCAATAATATCAGTAGAAACTAATTCAGGATCCACTTGGTAGTTAATTTGGTTTACTAAATTTCCTTTTAGTGCAGCTTCTCTAATCGTATTGTTTATTTCATCAACTGAAGTTGCTTTATTAAGGTTTAACTTAAGAATAGCTAAGGATACATTTGCAGTAGGTACTCTTACTGCATTTGCTGAAAGTTTTCCTTCCAATGACGGAATTACTTTTGTAACTGCATTTCCAGCTCCAGTTGAAGTAATTACCATATTAATGGCTGCTGACCTTCCTCTTCTTGGTTTCTTGTGCATGTTGTCCAATAAGTTTTGGTCATTCGTGTAAGAGTGTACTGTTTCCAAGTGTCCTTTAACTACACCATATTTATTTTCAATAATATGTAAAATAGGAGCAATACAGTTTGTAGTGCAGGAAGCAGCTGAGAAAATATCAGTGTTATCTACATCAATTTCTTTTGAGTTTATTCCGTAAACAATATTAGGAATTCCTTTACCAGGAGCAGTTAATAATACTTTACTTACTCCTTTGGATTGTAAGTGGCGCGATAAAGCTTCTTTATCAGTAAATGCACCTGTATTGTCAATCAATAAAGCATTGTCAATTCCGTGTACTGTATAGTCAATATCTTCAGGGTTTCCGCCATCAATAAACTTAATTACTTGTCCGTTTACTACAATTGCTTGGTTTGCTAAATCTACATCAACCACTCCTCTGAATGCTCCATGTACGGAATCGTTCCTAAGTAAGGCAGCTCTTTTTACAATTTGAGCATCTGTTAATCTTCTTACAACAATTGCTTTTAATCTTAATTGCTGTCCTTTTCCTGCTTGTTTTATTAATTCTCTTGCAGCTAATCTTCCAATTCTTCCAAACCCGTAAAGGATTACATCTTTAGGTTCAACATCATTATTGTCAGCACCTATGATGTGGCTTAATTTATCTGATAAAAAAGTATTAGCATCAGTTGCTCCACTTTCTAGATACTCAGCTGTTAGTAAACCAATATCTAATTTTGAAGGCGCTAAATCCATGTTCCCCATTTCAGCAGCTAAAAGAGCGGCAACTTCAACATTATTTTCTCTACCAACTACTTTGTTAGCATATGAGATATAATTCATCAATTCTGAAACACCAATTTCTAGTAGGTGGTTTCTAAAAAGTATCAATTCAATTCCTTTATCGTACATTAATGTACCTACTGAATTTAATAAATTAACTGCTGATTTTTCTTTGTTTACCCAATCGTTTAATTGCGTTTCATAAGATGATGACATGCGTTTTATTTTTTTGATTATAAAATTGCTGCAAAAATAGTTTTTATAAATAAATAAGCCACTAGTAATAAGTAAAAAAGCCACTAGCTATAAAATTTTAATGACTAGTACCTATTTCCTAGTGCGTCAAACCAATTTTTCCTTACATTTACCACATGATTATAGAATTTTATAAGTATCAAGGAACAGGTAATGATTTCATCATGATTGATGATAGAGAGAATGAATTTGATTTGAACGATAGTGGACTTATTTCAGCACTTTGTGAAAGAAGAATGGGGGTTGGGGCTGATGGTTTAATTCTTTTGCGTGAGCATGATACACTCGATTTTGAGATGATTTATTTTAATTCGGATGGCAAGCAGTCCAGTATGTGTGGTAATGGCGGTAGGTGTATTATAGCTTTTGCTCAGCTATTGGAAATGATAAATGATGAAACTACTTTTATGGCAATTGATGGGGAACATAAAGGAAAGGTTACGGAAGATGAAATTGCTTTGCAAATGCAAGATGTAAGTGAAATTGAAGGTGTATGTGATGGATTGGTGATGGATACAGGCTCTCCGCATTATATTGAAATGGTGGATGACTTAAAACATCTTAATGTAAATAAAGAAGGGAAAAAGATTAGAAATTCTGAACCTTTTAAAAAGGAAGGTATAAATGTAAATTTTGTTTTGGATGCTGCAAAGCTGCAAGTGCGTACTTACGAAAGAGGAGTGGAGGCAGAAACTTTGAGCTGTGGAACGGGTACAGTTGCTACTGCACTTGCAATGCATTATGCTAATTGTATTGAAGAGAACCTTATTAATGTAAAAACAAAAGGAGGAGATTTGACCGTTAGCTTTGAGGAGTTTAATGGCGGTTATCGTAATATTTGGTTAATTGGAGAAGCTAGCATGGTTTATGCTGGCGAATTTGTATGCTAAAAGAAAAGGAAATAGCGCTCCGTACTTTAGAGTCTACTGATTTAGATTTTTTGTTTGGTTTGGAAAATGACCGAACTTTATGGGAGGTGAGCGGTACTACAACTCCTTTTTCTGAAAGCCAATTAGCCAATTACATACAGCACGCCAAGGAGGATATTGCTATTTCTGGACAGTTTCGTTTTGTAATTGATTTGGATGGGGTAGCTATAGGTTGTATTGATTTATATGAGTTCAATTTTGAAAAACAAAATGCAGGAGTAGGAATTGTTATTTTGAAGGAATATAGAAGAAAAGGCTTTGCCAAACAAGCCTTAAATGCACTGATAAACCATGCTTGGAATGAGTTACGATTAAAACAATTACACACAGGAATTTTCTCCGATAATAAAGCAAGTTTGGCTTTGTTTAAATCAGTTGGTTTCCAAAAGGTACGTAAAAACAATTATGTACTGAATAGATGAGAAAGGTTGTCGTTTTCTTTTTCTCAATCCTTTTATTCGCTTGTCAAAGAGGGGAAGTAAGTACTTATGCTAAATACTTAAATCATAATGATACGGTAAAGTATGTTGGGAAGCAGCAATGCCGAGCTTGTCATGGAGAGATTTATGATTCCTATATGCAAACAGGAATGGGGAAATCCTTTCATTTTGCAACAAAAGAGCATTCAGCTTTAGATGATTCTGAAATGCCACTCATTCATGATTCTATCAAAAATTTAAGCTATCAACCTTTTTGGAAAAATGATAGTTTGTATTTAAAGGAATTCAGATTAAAAGGAAAAGATACTAGCCATCTGCTCATCAAAAAAGTAAACTATAAAATAGGGAGTGGGCAACATACCAATTCCCACTTATTTGAAATAAATGGCTATGTACATCAAATGCCTTATACTTATTACACTCAGGACAGTATTGCAGATTTACCTCCAGGTTTTGAAAAAGGAAATAACACGCGTTTCAGCCGTGAAATTGGTTTGGAATGTATGAGTTGCCATAATGCTTATCCTAATCATGTTGAGAGTTCACTTAATAAATATGAAGGTATTCCTTCAGGAATTGATTGTGAAAGATGCCATGGACCAGGAGAGGTGCATGTAAAACAAAATTTGGCGGGGAATATTATTGATACTTCAAAATACATTGATTATTCTATTGTTAATCCTGGTAAACTACCTATGGACTTACAGTTTGATGTCTGCCAAAGGTGTCATTTGCAGGGAACAGCAGTTTTAGCTGAGGGAAAAAACTTTACTGACTTTAAACCAGGACAGCATTTGGAAGAAGTAATGGATGTTTATCTGCCAAAATATGAAAATGAAGAATCCTTTATTATGGCATCCCATGTGGATAGATTGAAAGAGAGTTCTTGTTTCAAAATTTCAGATGAAATGACTTGTATTACTTGTCATGATCCACATAAAAGTGTAAGCACTTTATCTGCTTCTTATTTTGATAATAAGTGTATGCAATGTCATGATGTATGTGAAGAGGAAGAAACACAAAATTGCACCTCTTGTCATATGCCAACATCTTCTTCCACCGATATTATGCATGTTGCTATAACAGATCATAAAATTGGAGTTCATACAGAAAGAGAAACTAAGAAAGGAGCATTTAAAGGATTAGTGGCAATCAATAATACTAGTCCTACAGATTTATCAAAAGCAAAAGCTTACTTAAAGCATTATGAAAGTTTTGAAGCAAATCCTATTTACTTGGATTCTGCTAAATATTATTTAGATAAACTATCTGTTGAAAAAAGTTATCCGCTTTATGTTCAGTATTATTATTTACAGGAAAATTTTAAGGACATTGTTAATTTATCCATGCAGCATTTAGGTATTCAATATCTTGAGAGTAATAAAAGTGATAAAGCACTTTGTTTATCCAGAATAGCTGAAAGTTTTGCTTTTTTTAATCTTGATGAACAGGCGCTTTCACATTTTCAACAAGCAAGTAAATTAGCTCCCTATCAGCTGGATTATCAGCTGAAATTAGGTGTTCAATTGGTTAAAATGAAGGATTATCCATATTCAACAAAAGTGTTTAAAAGCATTTTGAGTGAATATCCTTTGCATAAACAGGCTTTAGTTAATTTAGGATATTTGTCTATATTAAATGAAGATTTTAGTGTTGCTGAAAATTATCTAAAACAGGCTATTGCATTGGATCCTGACTATTTACAAGCCTATGAAAATTTGGTGCTATTAGCACAAATGCAAAATAAAATTGAGCAAGTAAAAGCATATCTCAATAAAATTTTAGAAATTGCTCCGGGTCATAAGGCAAAACAATTGTTAGAAAAATTATAGATTTTGAAAAGAAAAAGAAAATTTAAGAAGAA